>NZ_JBLYNS010000141.1:0-12842 GCF_049310205.1 Endozoicomonas sp. ALC013
ACTGGCCGCTTTAGCTGACCCATCAACTGGCTCTGGAAGAACGCCGGAAGCACTTGAAATGAAGACGGTCGTTTAGAAAATTAGGTATCAGGTCTTCCTTTGCATATGCAAGATTAAAGATCTGACCGCCAGTGAGGTGGCGGATGTGATGGATAACCTCACACAACGCACTTCCTCGACCAGCTTGAAGCCTGGCGCGCGCTCAGTCCTGAGCGGCCAGAACATTCTGGCAAGCACTGTTGGATGAAATCCTTGCCAACTGTGTCATTTACACTCACCGGTGGCAGGAAGGCGATATTGTTTTCTGGGATAACTCTCAAGTCATGCACCGTGGGCAACTCTATGACTCAAGGCATTATCAGCGAGTTGGCCTCAGGTTAGGGGTTGTGGCCCGGGAAGAAACCACTCTGCGACATAGCGAATTATTGAGGTGGGGAACCTTGCAACTATAAATCTGTCGAATCCAATGGATGATTAGTAACCGGTAATGAAAAAATGAATGCAACATATTTTTCTTTTGCCACTACTGCTGCTGCAAAAATTAACTCCATGGTTTACAGCTCAAAGGCTATGGGTGGAAAACAGCAAACATCAAGGACATTGTGCAAAACGGTAACAACTGCGGAAGAGCCGGTAGAGCCGCGAATAAATAAGCGCAAAGCAATGGATGAAAGGCCCATCATTGCGGATCTTGGCAAAAAAAGTTGTAAAATAACCACTCCTGATCACCAGATTGCTGTCAGGCAGAGTCCACAGCCTTCAGAATCAGGGCAAGCAAGTATCTCACAGAAACTTTCTGATCCCCCTGTCTTACCAGGTCAAAATATACAGAGAGACCTGGATCAGCCCGTTGAAATAAATGGAAGACAATATACTCGTCAGGAAATTGCCGGGTTGACCATACCAGAACTTAATCAGGTTCTAAAGAAAGAAGAAAATAAAGACGTTTGTAAATTTGTAAGGTATTTGCGAAGAACTGAGAAGAATAAAGGTTACTCTGAAAAAAGCAGAGGATTGAAAGTTATTAAAATGAAATACATTGATAAGCAAATAAAAGTAATGAAATCAGAAAAGGATAGACTGAAATTAGAGAATAAAAATCTATCCCGGGAAATAAAGGCCATTAATAAAAAATGTAAAGATGTTGGGCGGTTAATTTGCATTAATAAGAATCAAATAATAGGCAGAAAGTAAACAGAGGTCTTTCTTTTTGAGCATGGTAAAGATTTAAGACCTGCTGTTTTTTTTCTAGCTACTTTCAAACAGCCTTTTATTGTTACTACAGAACTACCAAAAAGTTCTAATCATTAAAAACCACCGCCGCCACCGAAGCTACAGTCACCGCCGCCACCGCCGCCGAAGCTGCATTCACCGCCGCCGAAGCTGCATTCACCGCCACCGAAGCTATAGTCACCGCCGCCACCAGAGTAACAGTCATCGTGACTACTATAAGTATAAGCACTACGGCTGTGATTACTGCTGCTGGCGAGTAAAGTACCTGCAACCAATCCTGTACTCAAGGTGTTTCGCATGAAACTGGAAGCTCCGGAGTAGCCAGTACTTTTGCCTCCGGAGATGGAAGATGTGCTCGGGGGGTGAGCTTTGACATGCGCTCTAATGGTTTGTCTTCGAGCCTGAGAGAATTTTTTCGCCGGAGTATTTGGCACATTTGTCGTTGACCTCCGTGTGTAGGGTTCACTTTTCGGTTGGTCAACAGAGGTACAGCTAAAGCAACTCCACAGACCTTTTCTCCTGGTCTTGGGCGCTTGTTTCTCCGTTACACAATCGGAGCGCACAGTGGCCCCTGAAATGGATTCCATAGAAATCTCCAGTGTTTCAAAGTTCGACAGGTAATGTTTATTTATAAGTCCGCGTTATTGCATGATTCCTGATGACAGGGACAACATTTGGCGGAACACCATGGAGCCTAGTCATGATTCCGGATATGGCAAATTTTCTATGTTTTTTTTGGCTATGTTTCCTTTAAAGGCACTGTTCGGGAACAATCGTGAATAAATTCAGTCCAATTCGATGAGTCAGGCAAGCTGGATTTATTGAACGATGAATATTTCAGGCAACTATCAACCAATGGCCCAAAGTGGAAACAATCTTCGGCACTGTCAATCCTGTCAGAATGAACGACAAGCCTTGCAAGAGGCGGCCCTGGATGAAAGCTCCGCAGTGGTGTGTCTGGGATGCTGTTTCTGCATGGAATTAAGTTTGGGATACGGCTGGATTGCGTCTGGTTTCTTTGGTGTGCTATGTGCCGAAATGTGCCAGCCATTTTTATTGAACCTGAGCGTTGATTTAGCTGATGAGCGGCTGAAAGATCGCAAGTGCGATCACACGGATAACTTGACGCCCCGGCTTAACGTTAGCGATAGCAGCACCAGAACCGACATTGCAGCTGCCAGGGCAACGGGTTCAGTTGATGACCGTCCGACTACACAGTCCCGGCCTGTCACTGTTCAGCCAGAGGAAAACTCAGACAGATACCCTCGCCCAATCAGGCGTGGCAGAAAGAAACGTCGCCGGTAGCGCTGGAATTAACCTGATCTGATACGTATGGCAACACTTCTGCTCTTTCACGTGTTTATCAATAGACATTGCTCTTCTATTTTATTTTCTTAACCGGGCAGCAGTGATACTGCCCACATTATCATTATCAACATCTTCATCAGCAACACGTTGCGATTCGACAAAATCAGCCCACACAGCAACGTCATGTTTATTGTACAAACAAACAGGAATTTGCCAGCAGTATTTTTTCAGACTATCAGGCAATGGCAACTGATCCAGAACTATATACTGATCAGTGGCTGCATATCGTTTGATGATCGACCGGCACAAATACTTTAATGAGTAAGGGCTATCCACAATATTCTCAATGGATAAAATCTCATTAAAGTTCCTGTCGATAATGCGTAGTGGACTTTCTGCAAGAAACTTTCCTGTCAGTGAGGTTGCCTTGGCAATGCATTGAAACGTACTGGTTTTATCAGGTATTTGTTGAAACAGAATTCTGAGTATTTCATCCTCACCATTGAGGGCGGCGAGGTAAAATAGACGGGAGTCATAACCCATGACTGCCTTGTGCCACCCCCTGCTCAGGATGAGCTCTACCTCACTGGAAAAACCACCTGCGATGACCGTCAGCAGCGGAAACCAATGATTGTGGTCCAGTGTGAAGACTTCTACCTTTTGCCGGATAAGGAACCGTAGAAGATCTGTGTTTCTGGACTCATTGGCGTAGTAACAGGCGAGCTGGAAGACAGAGGTGAAGGTTTTGCAGTTCCTTGCATTGATATCCGCACCATATTGTACAAGTCGTTCTGCCACCTGTTTATTCCCTTTGCGGCAGGCAGACATCAGCGGAGTCGAACCATAGGTGTTGACCGCTTCAACATCTGCTCCGGCCACCAACAGTATCTGGGTAACCTCTTCGTTGCCTACTTCAGCAGCAGCATGCAAGGGGCCGAACATCATCGAATCTGTCTTCTCAATATCTGCGCCCGCAGCCAAAAGCATCCCGGTGACCTCTGTACAGTTCTGGTCGGCAGCCGCTATCAGGGGGGTCCAACTGGCACTGTCGGCCTGGTCCACATCAGCTTTTGCACGAATCAGCTTTCTGACATGCTCGGGCTGATTAAAATAGGCGGCCCTGGTCATTAGTGTAAATCCCTCATCATCTACTGTGTTCAAGTCACCTGACGACAGAGCTTCATCAATTGAACGACATTGGTCTAATACACTGGGCAGAGTATCTGCTCCGTTCAATTGCCCGTTCAGTTCAGGGGGGAGCGTTTCAGCAGGTTTCACTTTACGATTGTCCAGTCTGGGCATCGTGCCCACTTCAAGCTGGTTGTCAGCGGTTGGCAATTGACGGTTAGTAATCTGATCTTCTGGATATTGGTCGCTGGACAGACTGCTAGGGACAACCGGAAGCGAACTCGATAATCTTTCTGCTGGACCCACACTACCTCCCGGGAAATCAGGACAATATGACAGCATCTCTATTAGAGAGATAAACGTCATGAAAGTTCCTGATCGGGCAGCTAATCGCAATAGCTCATGACGGTTTCGTCATGATGAAAAGCTGTCCTTGCAATGTGGGGCGGAAAATATACGACACTAATTTTTTAATTGGTGCCATTAGATCCTTCATAAGCAACCATATTAAATGCCCTGAAGCGCAGATTGCTGGCCAGTTTGCCTTGGGCTGGATCGGGGTAACTTTTCTGAAGACGCTCCAGAACATGCATAAGGACAATGCGTGATTCGGCATCGAGCTTTGGCTCTATATATTCAAGGACTGCCAGGACATTAATGCGCGTCATTGCCATCAGTGCGCGGGCAGGACCAACAGCCTGACCGATTGCCAGGTTGAGTTCATCGATCATAATGCTGGTAAGTGACCTGGCGTGGGTCGAGTCACCTGAAGCCAGCACAGGGGAATCGTAATTTAGCAGTGTTGACGGGCCAGAGTCCATCGGGGTGATCAAGTCAACCACATAAATCCAGTCTTTCCTTGTACGCGTTCCTTTTAAACGGAGAATGAGGTTGCAGAAGCAACAGTTTATGCCGTAGTAAACCTCATTGAAGTCGTTGGTATGAAGCGGTTCGTACTTATTCGGCAAGTAGCCACCCTGCTTGGCAGCTTCCTCCAGCCAGCCATAGAGTTGACCTTTGATGCTACTGAAATCCTTTCTGTTAAGCACCAAAAGATCGGTATCCCTTGGCGTGACTGAGCGTTTAATAAGATCCGGGAATATTTCGGCTGGTAACAGGTCGCTGCTGGTTGCCAGCTCAAATGCCTCGCTCCCCCAGAGTGACTGAACCTGTAGCTGGTAAGCACGGCTTCCCAAATATGCCACAGACTTCCTATCATGATTCAATGCCTGCACCCCCCTGGCTATTTGCTCATGAAAATAATCTCTTGTCGTGAGGGTCTGCGGAGTATCTAACCTGACAGATTTGTTGTTTGCGATAAAGTTTGCCAGAGAGTCAAGGTTTTTTCTGGTTTGTTTTTTAGAGCGGCCATTATGAGTCGGGACTGGATTCGGTTTATGACTGACAGTGGTTTTGGCTAATGATAACTCTTTAGAGATATTCAGGTCTTTTAAGCAGCCTTTTATGAAAGCAATATTTTTTTGCAATCTTTTCCTGTTACCAGCTGAAGCCTGTTCAAGTTTGGCAATCGTTGGAAACTCATTTTTGATAATGTCGAACCGTTTACTGCTAACGGTAGCCAGAGCATCATTCAAATGCATAATTTGTTGCAAGCTGTCGTATAAAGTAGCGTGAATTGACTCGAACAGAACAATTTTCAGGCACTTGTCTTCATTAATGACATGCTCTCTGATTTTGTTTAAGTGGCTGAAAGCATCTTTGAAACTGGATTTGATGCTTTGGTTGAACTTATGAAATTGATCAGTTTTCTCTGTGATCCCGGCAGCATTTGCTTTGATTTTTTCATTCCCTTTCTCTTTGGTCACCTTAAGTGCGGGTGATGAATCACTGGTATGAATGCTGGTAAGGCAGGCTTCCAGATCACTGAATATTGAAGCGCATGCACAAATTTGCTCAATGAGCACTACGCAGTAATAACTGCACCGGGAGAACATTCGCAATAACTCAGTGTGCGGTGATTGTGCACTGTTGGCAAAAATATTGGTTAGCCATTCACAGGATGTTCGGTCCAGTTCTGAGATGTTGATGCCTGGATTGTAGGCATCGCACTCTTTATTAATGAGCTTTAAAATATCATGATTCTGGAGCAGAGTTCGTGCCAGGAAGGATTTCAGGTACTCAGAAAGCGGTTGCGGATTGTCATTTGTTATTCCATCCCCGGCAGTATATTGCATGATGATTTTTTTGGCCTGATCAAAGCTATTCCTGATGGTCGTCTCGTGATTGTTGGTCAGAGTCTGTATTCTTTGCCTGGCCAGTGATAAACGACGGTGGAATGAGCAGTCTTTCATTGCGTCATCGGGCAATAAGTCAAGCTCATGCAACTGCTCTTCCCATCGGTTCAGAGTATCCAGTATTTTTTGCAAATACTCGGTTTTCTCGACCGGTATTAACGGTGAATGGTTCTCAGTTTCAGCCTCCTTGTGATCAAGAAGGTAACTCAGGTAATTAGAAGCAGTTCCAAGCCCTTTAATGAAATAATAGCTAAGGGGGTAGCATCTGGATTGTGTATACTCATCAAGTTCACTATGCCAGCTTTCGATGTTAATTCCTGCCGTATTGTCATGTTTAAGTGCTTGAATAACCGGCTCCAGTGAATACTTGCTGTGGAAAACTATTCGAGTGGTTGCTTCATAAGCCTTTTTGGTTTCCTCCCATCGGCCTGATATTGAAGCTGCATGTATTAAATCTGCACAGAATAGATGCTGCCCAATCGTCCGATTGTCAACGCAGACGGGTTGAAATTCGTGATCACCAGATTCTTCCCTGTATCGATCAATTGATTTGAAAAGTTGGTCAGAGGCGATATGCAGGATAGGCTTTTTCCTGTTCAAGTCTTCCCATGCACCTGTAGCAATGGCAGTGAGCATATCGCTGATCCCTTCATTTAGCATGTCAGACTCTTTCGGATCAAAGCCAGGGTGTTTCTGGGGTGGCACATGCTTAATTGAGTGGAGCTTCCTGATGTGCGGTTTTACTCGTGCCCGCAGGGCGATATCTTTTCTGACATCACCGTTTCTTAGCAATGTCTCCACAACACAACGAACAAAGGATAAATGGCAGACAATAATTACACTCAGAAAGCTGATGGATTGCTGGCCCGGAGAGTCATCCCTGGGGTACCATTGGCATAGCATTTTGATGAGAACACGATACTGCATGGCCAGGTGCAGCGTTACTTCACTCATATCATTGCTCAGAAACAGCAGTTTGGAGAGTTTGATATATTGACTTTTGTCAGCGAACTTTTGTGTGTTGTACCAATCAACAAGTTGGTAAGCATTGTCTCTGAATACCAGATATTTATCGGCGAGACACCTGAGCGAAATCAGACTATCGTAGATTAAGCTATGGAACTGGTGACGATCGGTATCAAGAAACGTTCTTTCGAGGAATTCCTGATCAAGTTGCGCGCTAAGTTTGGATAATACCTCCTTGAAGTTTCGGACACTCCCTATCGTAATTGTCTGAGGGGACGACGTTATTCTGAAAAGGGGAAGAGTACACACAACGCTGTCATCATCAGGCAGAGGCTTCATGAACACGTCGGAGACAGGGCCGGAGGCTGATGACGGTTGCGGAAGGCTCTGCCCGGCAGCTGAGGTCAGTTCAGGTGTATGATACGTTTTATCGACAGGACTGGTCTCCGTCTGTCTTTCAGTCAGTGACAAATCACTGGGCTGGGAGTATTCCGGGCCATTGATGTTATCACTGCTCACGAAATGAAGTTCTGGTTTGATTACAGAAGCCACTGCTGTCGTTGGGTCTGCGCCCACCAATGCTTCTGAGCGGTGCTCAGTGGTGTATCCGTCAGGGGCTGGACGGGGGAAGGGCGGCGGAGTAAATGTGTTTTCGATATTTTGCATAATTATTTTTAAAGAACAGCATATAATAACTGGATATATTTATTATTCAGACATAATTACTCTGATTTGGTTCCATAGATTTAATTACGCTCAAGGAGTCGATTGCTCCAGTCATATCTATTTTGGTACTAAAGTTCATAAAAGTGGCTTGGGAACTGTCCTCACTAAGACACTGATTTTTTAATTGGCTTCATTAGATCCTTCATAAGCAACCCTATTAAATGCCCTGGAGCGCAGATGGCTGGCCAGTTTGCCTTGGGCTTCATCGGGGTAACGGTTCTGAAGACGCTCCAGAACATGCATAAGCACAATGCGTGATACGGGATCGAGCTTTGGCTCTAAATATTCAAGGACTGCCAGGACATTAATGCGCGTCATGGCCATCAGTGAACGGAAATGGCTAACGCTAACCGCCTGATTGATTGCCAGGTTGAGCTCATCCACCATAATGCTGGTCAGTGGCCTTGCCCAGGTCGAGTCACCTGAAGGCAGCACGGGGGAATCGTAAGTGAGCAGTGGTGACGGGCCTGAGTCCATCGGGGAGATCAAGTCAACCACATAAGCCCAGTCTTTCTGGAAATAACTTCCACTTAAAGAAACAATAAGGTTGCAGCAGCAACAGTTTTTGCCGTAGTAAAACTTGTTGTCATTGTCAGGAACAAACAGTTGATATTCCCCTGGCACATTGTCGTCTATACCGGCAGCTTTCTTCAGACGGATACAGATTTGTGTTTTGATTTCACTGAATTTCTTCTGGTCAAGCACTAAAAGATCGGTATCCCTTGGCGTGACTGAGCGATTAATAAGATCATTAGATATTTCGGCTGGTAACAGATGGCTGCCGGTTGCCAGCGCAAATGCATTATTCCCCCAAAGTGACTGAATCTGCGTCTGATAAGCACGGCTCCCCAGATAGACCACAGGCAAACCTTGATGTTGCATCGTCTGCACTTCGCTGGCTATTTGCTTCTGAAAATAATCTCTTTTACTGAGGGTCTCCTGAGTATCTGACCGGATAGTTATTGCATTGGCAAAACCTGCCAGAGTATCACTGTGATTGATGACTTGATTGTTGCGTTGACCTTTTTTAATCTGGCCTGAATTCGGTTTACGCCTGCCAGAGGTGTTGGCTAATGATAGCTCTTTTGAGTCATTCAGCTCTTTTAAGCACTTTGCTATGAAAGTAATATTTTTATTCAATCTTTTCCCACAACTTGTGGTAGCCTGTTCAAGGTTGATAACAGTTGGAAATTCATTTTTGAGAATGTCGATCCGTTTACTGCTAACGGTAATCAGGGCAGAGTTCAAATGCTGAAGTTGTAACAAACTGTGGTATAAAGTCGCCTGAATTGACTCTGAAAGCACAATTTTCAGGCATTTGTCTAGCCCATTATTATTGATTTCTCTGATTTTTTTTAAGTGACTGAAAGCATGTTTGAAAAAGGTTTTGGAACTTTGGTTTAACTGGTCAAATCTATCAATTTCCTCTTTAATCCCGGAAGCATTTGCTTTGATTTTATCTTTCCATTTCTCTTTGGCCATCTTAAGTGAGCGTGATGCTTCACTTGTATGAATGCTGGTAAGGCAGGTCTCCAGCTCACTGAATATTGAAGCGCAGTCACAAATATGCTCAACGAGCATTGCACAGTTATAACAGCCGTGGAAGAACGTTAGCAATAATTCGGTGTGTGGTGTTGGTGCATCGTCTGCAAAAGTTTTAATCAGGGATTCACAGGATTCTTTGTTCAGTGCTGAGATGTTAATGTTTGGATTGAATACACTGCACTCTTTATTAATGAACTTTAAAATATCATTATTATGGAGAAGTATTTGTGTCAGCCGGGATTCCAGATATGCAGGAAGCGGTTGCAGATTGTCATTTGTTATCCCATCCGAGGCGCTATGTGGCATGATGGATTTTTGGGCCTCATGAAAACTCTTCTTGATGGCCATCTCGTGATTTTTGGTCAAAGTCAGCAATCTTAGCCAGGCGAGAGATAAACGGCGGTGGTATTTGCAGTCTTTCATTGCAACACTGGCCAACAAGCCAAGCTCCTGCAACTGGTCTGTCCATGTATCCAGAACATTCAGTATTTGGTTCAGCTCTTCCGTCTTCATTACCTTTATTAGTGGTGACTGGTTCTCCGTGGCACTCTCCTTGTGAGCAAGAAGGGTACTCAGGTAAGTAGAAGCAGCTTCAAGCCCAAGGGTAAAATACATGCCAGGGGAGTAGGGGCGGGATTGTGTGTATTCATTAAAATCATTATGCCAGTTCTCAATGTTGATTCCTGCTGTGTTATGTTTAAGTGCCTGAATAACCGGCTCCAGTGAATACTTGCCATGGAAAACTATTCGAGTGGTTGCTTTAAAAGCCTTATCGGCTTCGTCCCATCGTCCTGCCATTAAAGCAGCATGGAATAACTCTGCACAAAATAGATGTTGCTCAATCGTCAGTTGATAAATGCAGACTGGTTGGAAATTTTTTTGATCATTCCCTTCTTTCCTGTATCGATCAATTGAGCTGAAAAGGTATTCAGAGGTGGTTTTCAGGATATCTTGAGGAGCTTCCCTGTTCACGGTTTCCAATGTCCCTGTGGCAATGGCAGTGAGCATATTGCTGATGCCTTCATTCAGGGTGCTGGTTCCGTGTGGTTTTATGTCAGGGTGTTCCCGGAGGGGCGCATGCAAAATTGTGTGGAAGTTAAGTGGTTCTGTTGGTGCCCGCACGGCGATGTGCTTGTTGAAATCAGCGTATCTTATCAAGCCCTCCACAAGACAACAGATATATGACAAATGGCAAACAAGAGATTCACTCAGAAAGCTGACTGATTGCTGGTGCGGGAAATCAACCCCAGAGGGCCATCGACATAACATTTTGTTGAGATCACGATAGAGCATGCCCAGCCTCAGTATTTCCTTACACATATCATCACTCAGAAACAGCTGTTTGGAAAATGTGGCATGGATTTCTATGTAGGCAAATTTTAAGGTGTTATACCATTCAACATGTTTGTAGGAACTGTCTTTGAATGCTTGATATTTATCAGCAAGATGTTTGAGATAAGCCAGTCTATTGCAGATTAAGCTATGGAACTGGTAACTATCTAGGTCCAGAAACTTTCCAGCGAGAAATTCCTCATCAAGTTCCATTTTAAAGATGGATAATTCATCCTTGAAGTTTTGGACATCCGTGGTGGTAATTTCCAGAGGTTTGGGCAGTGTCATGTCGAAAAAGGGAAGAGTGTCCATGATGGTGTCATCATCATCAGTCAGAGGCTTCATGAACACGTCAGAGACAAGACAGAAGACGGATGACTGTTCCGGCTGGTTCTGCCCGGCAGCTGAGGTCAGTTCAGGTGTATGATACGTTTTATCGACAGGACTGGTCTCCGTCTGTCTTTCAGTCAGTGACAAATCACCGGGCTGAGAGTATTCCGGGTCATTGATGATATCACTGCCCGGAGAATGAAGTTCTGGTTTGATTGCAGAAGCCCTGGCAGTGGTTGATGTGTCCGCCAATTCTTCTGAGCCAGTGGTGTGCCCTTCAGGGACAGGCCGGGGGCAGGATGGCAGAGTAAATGTGTTTTCGATATTGTTCATAATTATTATTGAAAGAACGTTATGTAATAATTGGATAAGTTTTATTAATCAGACATAATTAATCCAATTTGGTTCCATGGAATTAATTACGCTCAGGGAATTGGAGGCAAGTCTTTCTTTTTGAACACATTCAAGAGCTGATCGTGGTTTTTACGTGACACCGGCCTTGCTAATTTTGGAACTTTATTAAATAAAAGTGGGCTGGTTTAAAAATAACGTTTTTTGACTTAACCAGGATGTTTCATAAACGTGCTCCCGATCTTGCTTATGAAATATCCGGGTTAACGATGATTGCCTGAATACTTCTTTAATCAGATACTTTTTGTGAAACCTGTTCGGTTGATCGAATATGGTCTGTTGATGGTTGGGGAATCAGAATTTTATTTTTGGGCATCAAAGATTCAATACCAAACATCGGTTTTCCTGACACCGGTTTTTCAAAATTTGGCACCGATTTTTTCGAAATTTTAGCTATGGCCTCATATTATAAATAATTAAATTAATCACCAGAGATTATGTTCATAGCGGTTCCAATGCTCATAAGAATTCCATGGCGCAAACTGAATCTCTTGGGATTCTGATCACTGCTCCAGATAAAAGTTCCATAATGAGGGATAATTTCAGCTTCTTGGTGGGAAAATTTTGCTGCTGTGTATTGAGCACAATGGCGGCAGGGTTGATTAGAGAATCTGTTGCTCGATTTTATGAAAAATGGATTTAAAAGATATAACCTGGGTTGACCCTTAGCACTAAAGAAATTGTCAATAACTGAACGAGATCACACTTTTCATAAAACATTAGAATACTATGATCTCGCCTATTCTGAAGCGCAAATATTATCTCCAGTTCCTTATTAAAGGCTTAACAAAGATTGGTTGCCTGATTACATTTTTAGTTCAGACTCAAATCCCAGCAAATTCCTGATGTTTTCAGCTACAGTGGTGCCTCTACAAGCCTTCTCAAATGTTTCTAGTGCTTCTTTATAGGTCTCTCCGCAATAGAGGGAATGAGTGTTTTCTCCACCACTCTTGGTGGGAAATGTTTCACCACAGTACACGACATTATTGTGGGAATCGTATTCAAAAAACGTTTTACACCGGGTTGGATTGGACGCCAGGAGGAAGAACGTGCCATCATCAAATTGACCAGCATACATTGAATGTGGATCGCTTGGTTGAATATATTTATGTGGACTAAATCGGCGGGCATGATTCAAATCTATATCATTGAAAATATAAACTCCTGTAAACTCTTTCACGGTATCTTTACATTCCGAGTACTTCTCTTCGTGCAATAATCCATCGAATGCTAGGGAGTATTTCAACATGTCCTTATAATCAAGGTCATTGTACTGGCGTTCAATTTTTATCATATTCCTGAATTCAAGCGGAGGAGGACCTGATGATGATGTAACTGATTGCATGCACCAGGTTTTCATAAGATAGTCTTTCTCCGACTGTGACTTGAATGGGTGAAAATCAGGTTGCGGTATTTTGGTAGCTGGAACAACTTCTTTAGCCGTTAAATTATTAAACTTTGCTGTGGCACCTGTTTTTGCCGTAGCATCCTCGGTTGTTTCACGCTTTTGTTGTTCTTGCCACGCCATTTTTCGGTAAGTTGATGCTGATATTGGGGAAGTCATAAAAATTACTTGTATTCTGATTAATTAAGTTGATGACAAGGGGT
>NZ_JBLYNS010000142.1:0-12516 GCF_049310205.1 Endozoicomonas sp. ALC013
TGCGCTTGTGGCCGGTATGATATCGAATCGAGAGAGTGTGTCAATCCCTTTTTACGGTATTTATCTGAACAATCCTCGAACAACAATTTCAAACAACAAGAGCGTCGGATAACAAGCATCAAACTCAGGGTGAACCTTATGCTGCTTTGTTCAGCCCCCCAGATGGATATAACTCTTTACCCGCCCCTCTTCTTTCAGCTGATCAATACGCACCTGCTGGATGGCAACACCATGCTTTGTTTGCAGCAGCACAAGCCATTTAAGCAGTTTCTGGTAGGCTGCATCTTCAACCCAAACCGAGAGGCCCTTGCGGTCTGGCTGCACTCTTCCCAGGGTAATACCTGCCTGTTGGGCAACATTGGCAGCTATGGAGGAGAGTTCCTGACGGGGTGAAGCTCTTTGTTGATTTTTCTGCAGGTCACGGGCTTTGGGTAAATTATTGTGTAACCAGGTGTTCATTTCCTGCTGATAGAGATAGTTGCTTTTCTGAGCCTTCGACCATTGGCTTACGGGCTCCCAAATCAGCAGATAGATCAGCGCTGCAAACACCAGAGTAACAAGCAGTTGGAGTATTTTACGATCTCCGGAAGGCCGCATTTCATACCAGGATTTACAGTGCTGCCAGTACGGGTTAGCCATTAGCAGGCGATTCAGTTTTTGCATGGTCCCCCCCAATCATCTCCTGATCGTAACTCTGGCAATCACACCGGACTTACCCTGGTTAGCGTTATCCAGCTTACCTTGTAAGCCGGAAGTGTTGAGCTTTTCCAGAAGCTGGTTCACCGTGTCTAACTCACCGGTTTCAAATTCATAGACCAGTTGACCGGTAGCCTCGTTGAAATCCAGATGCCTGGGCTCAAGTTTTACTTTGTCGCCCATGGTGCCAGAAACATGGGAAAGAGCCTGAAGCATGGATAGAAAAGGGGTTTCGGAGATTTGAGCATCCAGAGTACGAAAGCGGTGCTCCATTATTTGCTTCACATTAAAAGACATCTGTTGTCGTGCCTGTGCCTGCTGGGCTTGTCGGTCACTGGGGAATACCGAGAGGTAGTTTTTTATGGAATCCCTCCAGAGGGATTCCGACTTATTCTGATAAATCACACCTTCTGTAACTGACAGTCCAAGCTCAAGAATCAGCCAGCAGCCAGCCGCAGCCAACAGTGGCCACCAGCGCCGGATAAATCGCCCGGTTCTTCTCGGGCACTGATAGGCCCCCTGTCGGAAATCAAGCAGCTGATTGTTGCGCCTTGCAGTAAAATAGAGCCCGGCAAAATACTCAAAGACCGAGCCCTTAAGCGGTAACTTATCGACGAGCCAGCCACGCTCAGCAAGCAAACCGGATGTTTCATCCATTCTGGTTGCGGTAACCGCCAGCGTATTGTCAGAGAACATCAATCTGACTTTTGAGGGCAGCTCATTCACTGTTTCAGCAACCGTATTATCCAGAGAGCTGGCCAGAGTATCAGGGAGTTGATGATCTCCCTGATCGGGATGATCCGGGAATACGATGGGGAGCGCTTCGTAATTCAGGGTGACGCCTTCACGACCGGGTGAGGCCATCATCACCGCATCATTGTCCATTATCAGGCAGGTATATCCCGGCTCAGCCTTCAGAAACTGCATTTCAGCCAGGATGCTGGTCAGGGGTAACTGATGTTCCTCAAAGAGGGCCAGCATGGCCTGTAGGGTTGAGTGGGGAATACCGGCGACAGAAACCTGCAAGTCCCTGTCAGGAAAACCATGAACAATATGCATGGTTTCAATATCCTGGGCCAGATGCTCCTCCACCAGATAAGGGAGTGCGGTTGCCAGGTGCTTTTTCTGGCCCGCATTAATCATCAGGTGTTTATACAAACAAAGCGATCCCCCCAGGAGCAGAATGACCTCATCCGGCAGGCGGTCAACGTCCTCTCGATCTTCAGGCTCGTCAGCACACCATGCTGCTCTGAGCTGATCAATCGCTGTCAGATGGAGTTCTCCGGTCAAAGAGCCTGCCGATGTAAACTTCCCCCACTGGACAACGGTACTGGCATCAACAGAGCTGACTGGAGCAGGCATTCGAACCAATAGTATTTTTTTCATTTATTAGCCCCTGAGTTCCCTGTTAAATCGGCCTTATTAGCAGGAGCCCAATATTGACCCGGCCCGATTTCTCTGCCGATAACCTGCACATGCCCCTCACTGCTTCGGTAAAAAATCGTTTTTAAGTAAAAGGTGGTCTCTCTAAAGGTTGCCTTAATCCGGGCACTGAAATACTGACTGTCGAATACTACCCGCTCATTTTGATTTCTCTCATTAAAAATCCCGGCCTTTCCAGATAGAGCGACAAGCTGATTCAATTCTTCAATATTGGATAACCCGGCATCACCCCGGCGGCTAATGATCATTAAGGCATCCCCTTCGGAGATATTCTTGTTTAACGAACGGATAACCTCTGGCAGAGCTGTGTTCATATTCATTTTTGATGATCTGGGTATAACCGTAATATATGGCAACAGTTTTTCAACTTCCTCGTTATTAAAACCATCAATTAATATCAATTCCGAGACCGATGTCATTTCAGTTTGTCCGGTTCGTCTTGGGGGAACAAGGGATAGATAGACCTGATCTTCCGTTCCCCTTGAGACACTTTTCTGCTCTTTGTTCATCCAGCGAGCTATGTTGTCGGCCAGTTGCGGATCCATGGATTGCGCTGTCAGCAGATTCTCAAACATTTGCACAGCCGGTGAACCACCTCTTTCCGCCCGCGGTTCACCTGAGGGCTTACTCTCATCAGCAAGCCAGTTCAAATTAAACCGGCTCTGTTCATCCTGAACCTGTAATTCGATAACGCCCTGTTCTACGTCATAGTTGATGGTTTCAACATTCCACAGCTCATTTTCATGATCCACCATTCGGTTATTTTTTTTATCCTGTTGAAAATCTTGTTCCAGCAGCCATGCGACGTACTGTTCAGCGCCCAGTGCATAGTGTTTTGCCTGGGTTCTTTCCAGATATCGGGCGTTCTTCTCAGTGTGCAGCCAGAGATTCATAACAATCTCAGAAGCGACCGTTGTGATCAGCAAAAAAATCAGCAGCACATAAATAAGAGCAATCCCTGATTGGTGGCATGATGGGAATTTACCAGGCGAAGCCCTGACTGGCTGGCGGTTTTCAGCAGGCTCAATAACCATCGACACTATCTCCGGATCGGCCTGTGGGCTGTGGCCGTATGTTACCCGGCGCGTTATTCCTGTTCTCCTGGGATGGGTCTCCCTCTTTATTGCCCTGATCAGGTTTGTACGTGATCAGCGGAACCACGGTGACCATGGACCCCATCGTCTCATGAACAATGGTCAGCTCCACGGCCGTCGGTACTTGATCTGCGCGTCCCACATTGGCAACTGACTGCAGGTTCTGTTTTGGAGGCCAGCTGCTTATCCATTCCTTGTGATCATTGCGGAATCGTACTTTCATGCTGTTCACACCAGACAGCACAACCTGACGAATACGAGTAGATTCCGGAGCCCTGTCCAAAGCAGGCCAGTAATAACGGATTAACTGATGACCCTCCACAGCATAAGCCACACGTTGCAGTGTACTTCGTGCTGCCTTCAGGGAGTTTTGCCATCCTGAACGGGTAAACTCCATTAACGTCCTGCCCGGACCCGGGGCTTTCAGTGCAGGCTGCTGCAAGCCTTGTTCATCCCTGACCGGTCTTCGGGTTATTTGGAACACGTCTTTTTCCAGAATGATTTCAGCCCGTTGTAATTTATCCATGTCATCCAGCACCAACTGCGTTGCTTCCTGTGCACGGGTGACTGACATAAACAGCTTATAGGCTGCCGTACTGATCATGCTGAACAGTACGATAGCAACCATTAACTCGAGAAGGGTAAAGCCACCCGGTACCTGAACAATGTTCAAGTGTCTACCCATAGCCAGGCAAAAACGTTTGTTGAGCATTATTGCCGGGGCCTCCTCAGCCAGGTAGATAACCTTGCCAGGGGAACAGCACCTTTTTCTGGTTCAGACTCACCGATAAATACTTCGACCTGCACCTGTCTGAAATCGGGTGACCCGGTGGATGCGGATGTTTCCCGGACATACCACTGAAAACCGGCATAGCTTTCAATTTGAGGCCTCACTGCCGAACCACTCCAGCGCCCCTCGGCATAAAGTGTATTGAGATAGTGGTCGGCAATCTGCGAAGCCAGTATTTTTTCCTTCTGGTATCGGGTCTGGCGAATGCTGTTGCCATCAGAAAGAATCAGCATAGAAGCGGCCAGGGCAAATACGGCCAGAGCCACCATAACTTCCAGCAAGGTAAAACCCTGACCACGATTCAGGTTTCTGCTGGGTAGAAAAAGCCGGTTTAGCCTGAAACCCCAATAACTCATAGCAACGCTCGTTACTCCCTGACCCATTCAATATCGGACAATCCGTCTGTGCGCAGATAGAGTGACTGTTTGCTGTTGCCAACCGGAACAATGCCGAGCCTGAAGGGGGTTACCTGGTAGTCTGAATAGAAAACAACGGATGGATACTGTTCATCCACATCAAAAGGCATGAAATTCTCACTGGACTCAAGGCTCAGGCTTAATGTGTCTGGCAGCAACCTGGGCTGAAAAGGGGATTGCGCCAACTCAGCCCATTCCTGAGTATCTGCCGGTAATACCCACCAGCGGTAATACCCGTCGTTATCAATTGAGAAGCCGTAGTGATTATTTTCCAGCAGCGCTTTGTCACGAACCTGGGTAAATAATGCCTGCAATCGTGTCGCTTCTTTCTGCACCACCTTGTGAATGCTGCCGGTTATCGGGCTTAGCAGGGTAATACCCAGAAGAACCCCAATGATGACCACCACCACCAGCATTTCGATCAGGGTAAATCCTTGCTGTTGAGGTGATGCCATTTCCTTGTCCTGTTTGCCAAAAAAACCTTGGAGCCTGTCGGACTTAAGCGTCCGTAGCGAGGATTGCGAGAAATTGAGGGTAAAAATTTCTGCTTCTGAGGAGAATAGCGGGGCTATTTGACGAAGAAGCAGGAATTTTTAGACCAATTTATCACAACCGCAGTAGGGCAGTCTTAAGTCCGACAGGCTCCTAGTTATCCCAGTTCACAATATCAGCATCGAGACCTTCGCCGCCCTCACGGCCATTCGCTCCGAAAGAATAAAGGTCATACTTGCCGTGATTACCGGGCTGTAAATACATGTAGGGATTCCCCCACGGATCCAATGGCACTTTTTTCAGGTACCCTTCGGGATTCCAGTTTCTAGGCTCTGGAGGAGAAGATGGTTTCTGAGTCAGTGCCTCAAGCCCCTGGTCCAGGGTGGGATAAAAACCATTATCAAGCCTGAAAAGCTCCAGCGCCTGAGAAATCGCTTCAATATCCGCACGGGCAACGGTGACCTTTGCCTGATCAGGCCGGGAAAGAATTTTGGGAACCACCATAGCTGCCAGAATTCCCAAAATGACCACCACCACCATAATTTCAATCAGTGTAAAGCCCCGTTCAGCGTGCACTGAATTAGCCGCATCAGGCCCTCTTCTTCTAAGCCGGTTTTTTATCATGTTGGTTGACCTCGATTTTCTGTGAATAGGCCGTTCAGCATTTTTCATCCAGGACGATTTAGCTCTGTTTCACTCCTGGCCTCAATTCAACAGCTGATTCATATTGAGTATCGGCAACAGGATAGCCAGAACAATCATCATGACCACTCCCCCCATCAGGACCAGCATCAAAGGCTCAAACAGTCCAAGGATGACGGTTATGCGCCCTTCCAGCTCCATCTGCTGATTCTGTGCAGTTCTCTCCAGCATTTGATCCAGCTCTCCGGTTGCCTCGCCACTGGCGATCATGTGGAGCATCAGGGGTGGAAAGTAGCCGGTTTCTGCCAGTGCCCTGTGAAGACTGGTTCCTTCACTGACTCGCCGGGCAACATCCTGAACGGCATGTTTGATGGCATCGTTATTAACCACCTGGGCAGCAATCATCAGGGCCTCTACCAGCGAAACCCCACTGCGGGTTAACATGCTCAATGTACTGGCAAAGCGGGCGGCATTGGCCGTTCGGACAAATCGCCCAACCAACGGCAACGTTAACTGAACCCGGTGCCAGGAAAGTCGTACGGAGGCCTTTTTCAGTGAATGCCGGACAACCACAATAGCCGCAACAATCACACCAAAGATCACCGGCCACCATGTCTGAAACCCCTCACTGGCATTAATCAATAGCTCTGTGATTAATGGCAGCTCCTGACCGGAATCCAGAAAGACCTTGATAACATCCGGCACCACAAATCCCAGCAGGAAGCTGACAATCCCAATGGACGCCAACATCAGTATGACCGGATAGACCAGCGCCTGCTGTATTTTCTGACCAGAACGCATTCTGGCCTCAGTGTAGTCGGCCAGACGATTGAGAACACGGTCGAGATAACCGGCATGCTCCCCTGCCGCAACCGTTGCCCGATACATCTGGGGGAAGACTTCCGGGAAGGCTTCCAGGCTTTTGGCCAGGGTATAGCCTTCAAGCACCCGTGAACGAACAGCCAGCAACATATTTTTTATTCGTCGCTTTTCCTGCTGGGCTGCCACACCATTGAGCGCTTCCTCAATAGGCATTGCCGCCTGGATCAGCGTAGCCAGCTGCCGGGTTACTGTAGCCAGCTCAACGGCTGAAATGCCCCGGCGCAGAAAGAAGCTTCTTCCCTCTTCTCCCTGCTGCTTGCGATCGGCAAGTGTATTAACTGACAGCGGTGTCCACTGTTTATCCCGCAGCATCTGGCGAACCTGACGCCCACTGTCTGCTTCCAGGGTACCTTTATGCTGTTTACCCTGATGGTCCAGGGCTATATATTCAAACGCGGCCATAATCCTGAGCCTTTTTCTTCAGCAGCCATAATCAGTCTTTCTGGGTAACCCGAAGAACCTCTTCAAGTGTTGTAACCCCTTCCAGCACTTTTCTGCTGCCATCTTCACGGATGCCGGGACTGGACTCACGAACACAGTCCGTAATCTCCTGCTCCCCTTTGAGCCCATGGATCATTCGCCGGACCTGCTCATTAATAACAAAAACTTCATAAATGCCGGTACGCCCGCGATAGCCACTGAAATTACAGCACTTACACCCTTGGGCGTGATACAGCGTTACCCCATCAGAAGCATCAATGCCTAACTGCTGGCATTCGGCATCATCAGGGCTGTATGGCAATTTACAGTCACTGCAGAGCACCCTGACCAGACGTTGGGCAATCACCCCAAGTAGACTGGACGACATCAGAAAAGGTTCAATGCCCATATCCTGAAGACGGGTCAGGGCACCGACCGCCGTATTGGTATGAAGCGTGGAAAGTACCAGATGCCCGGTCAAACTGGCCTGTACCGCTATTTCAGCGGTTTCCCGGTCACGGATCTCTCCGACCATCACCACATCGGGGTCCTGTCGCAGAATAGCTCTCAATCCCCGGGCAAAAGTCATATCGACTTTTGTGTTTACCTGGGTCTGGCCAATCCCTTCCAGGTGATACTCAATGGGGTCTTCAACGGTGAGAATATTTCGGGTCTGGTCATTCAGAAGGGTAAGGCTGGCATATAGAGACGTTGTCTTGCCGGATCCTGTTGGCCCTGTCACCAGAATAATGCCATAAGGTTTTTGCAGCAGTCCTTCGATCAGTGCACGGTTCCGCTCGGTCATACCGAGGTGCCTGAGTTCAAGACGGCCTGCTGCTTTGTCCAGAAGCCGGAGTACGACCCGCTCGCCATTACTGGAAGGCAGCGTGGACACCCGGACATCCACTTCCTTGCCGGCCACCCTCAGCGAAATCCGGCCATCCTGGGGTACCCGTTTCTCAGCAATATCCAGTCGGGCCATCACCTTGATGCGGGAAACAAGCAAAGAGGCAATGGTCCTTTTAAGTGACAGTACTTCCCTTAACACACCATCCACCCGCAGCCGAACCACGAGTGCCGACTCAAAGGTTTCAATATGCACATCGGAAGCACCTTCCTTGATCGCCTCAGTGAGCAACGCATTAATTAAACGGATAACCGGCGCATCGTCACTTTGCTCAAGCAGGTCTTCCGTGATCGGAACGGCATCCGCCAGACTGGTCAGGTCCGGGTGATCACTGATGCCGGCGGCATCCTGCAATGCTTCTGAACTGTCATTGTGATAGCAGTGAGCCAGCACCTCTGACAGTTTTTCGGCATCAACCCGCTCATAGGCAGGAAAAACACCGGAAAAGCGACTGATTTCAGCAATCAGCTCAGCCGGTGGTGTGTTATGAAAATAGAGTGTGGCTATCCCATTATCATTCTCAATGAGCACAACGCCATGCCTTTTGGCAAAACTAAAAGGCAGTCTTGGTAAAACGCTGGCTTCACTTTCAGCATCATCTTCGGTGTCATAGTCAGTGGTCAGAGGTGTAGCCAATATCATGAACTCCTTAAATCAAAAAGGAAGCACCCGGGAGGCGGTTAGGCCTTTCCTTTTTGAAAAAACTTATTTCTTTAAAAAACAAAACTCTTATGCTTTTATTTAGAGTAAAGAATAGCCTATTCGTTAACTTCAGAAGATATGACCATGAAACCAGTGGTTTTCACCACATTTCTGCAATGGGGGCATAAAAATAATCGGAATCTTATCATTCTGATTATTTTCATCGTTATGATCCTTAGCCTCAGTTTTCAAGCATTTCACTTTTATCAAATCGTCAGCAGCGAACCCTTGAAAAATAGTGTTAATAATAAAACTATCGTTTTGAAAAACTCCTCAACCATCAAACCTGAAGACTTTGAGCTGATTTTTGGTTTTAGTGACAATCTGGAAATAACTCAAAACAATAAAGAGATCCCCATAACAAAAATGAACCTGATTCTCAGAGGGGCACTCTCAGGCATTGAAAACAAAAAGTACGCAAGTGCAATTATTCAAATAGCCAACCAGGACAAGTTATATGAAATTGGTGACGCTCTTCCCGGAGGTGCCATTCTGAATCAGGTTTATTCCGATCACATTGTCATTAAACGGGGTAACCAGCTTGAAAAACTATACTTTCCGGAAACAGCCAGGGATTCCAGAGCCTTTCAGGAATTCAGGCCTGTGGCGGAAGACATCCCCGAGTCAATGGAGCAGCGTCCGGGCAACCATGATTATCCGGATGATATGTCTCTTGAACAGCGAATGCAGGACCTCAGGGAGAAGCTGCAGGACGCCAGTCAGGAACTGTAATGACAACAATGACAAACTGCTGAGTTAATGGTCACATCATGAACACCAGAGCGCTACTCTTTTTACCACGTTTACCACACTCTCATAACAGAAAGTTAATCAGAGCCATTCCTCTGGTGCTGATGATGGCTGTCACCCCACTGTTTGCCAGCAAGGTAAATACCGGCTTACAGCCTGCTGCCAATAACACCGTACCGGCACCCGATGATAAGCTCTGGACACTGAATCAGCAGAATGCCGATATCCGTGAATTTATCACCCAGGTGGCCAAAATAACCGGAGAGACATTTGTTATCGATCCACGGATTAAGGGAGGCAATACCGTTACCGTCATTTCCAGTAAGCCATTGACCCGGGATGAAGTCTACGATGTTTTCCTGGAAGTCCTGTCCGCTAATGGTTATACCGTCATACCAAAAGCCGATGGCCATATTATTAATGTTGTTCCCACAACCACGGCAAAAACCAGCAGTCCCGGAGACACTCAGAAGCCCATTGATGGCGTCATGACCACCAGGGTTGTCGATCTGCACAGCGTATCCGCTGTCGAAGTCATCCCGATCATTCGCCCATTGATTGCCCAGTATGGACACGCTGCTGCATCTGCTTCCAGTAACGCGGTCATCATCAGTGACCTTGCCGATAATGTTGAGCGCATCACCAAACTGATACGAGAGCTGGATGATGCTGGCAATAACGACTACGAAGTCATTCAGCTTAAACATGCCTGGGTTGGAGATGTCTCAAAAATCATTTCTGATACTCTGGTCACTGGCAAGGGACAGCTACCCAGCGGGCTTCAGGTGATCGCCGATGAGCGAAGCAATCGTCTGGTGGTTAAGGGCAATGCCAGCAAACGGGCACGGGTCAGAAAACTGGCTGACACCCTTGATAAGGAAGGTATTCGAAAATCAACCACCAAAGTGATGTTCCTGAGTTTTGCCGATGCCAAAAACATTGCTGAAATTCTTTCGGAAGCCTCAGGCATTATTCAGGACAGTCAGGGCAAGAGAACCGCTGCAACGCCTTCGTCATCGGTTGCATCAAGCTCAGTCTCTCCCGGCTCATCAAATCAGTCATCTTCCCAAGCCTCCACCAAGTCTGGTGCCAAAAGCAAGTCGGCAGCAACGACGGCTTTTGTCAAAGCGGATGAAACCCAGAATGCTCTGGTTATGATCGCCGACCCGGAAACCCTTCAGGAAATGGAGAAAATTGTCCGGCAGCTTGATGTGCCCAGGGCCCAGGTGTTATTGGAGGCCGTTATTGTTGAAGTGTCTGGTGGGATTAATGATGCGCTGGGTGTTCAATGGGGCATTGATGGGACTAACACGATTCGTGGTACATCCGATTCAAGTAACATTATTAAAAGCAGCATAACCGGGCATATTCTGGATGATAAGCCTGGTATTGCCCTCGGATCCCTGGCGCTGCGCGCTGATAACTTCGGCGTTCTGGTCAGTGCGTTAAGCGCAAAGTCCAATAACAATATCCTCTCTACCCCCAGTATGCTGACTCTGGATAATGAAGAGGCAGAGCTGATTATCGGCAAAAACATTCCCATCAAAACCGGCTCATACCAGACGTCATCCAGTGGCAATAGTAATAACCCTTTTACCACCACTGAACGCAAGGATGTGGGGCTAAAACTCAAGATCACCCCCCATATCAACGAAGGCAACAGCCTGAGACTGATGCTGGAGCAAGAGGTTTCTTCACTGGATGTGGGCACCACCAAACAGTTGCTTGGCTCCGATAGCAATGACCTGCTGTTCAACACCCGCTCCCTGAAGACCTCGGTACTGGTGGATGATGGACAAACCGTCGTTATTGGTGGACTGATTGAAGACATCAAATCCAAAAGCAGGAAAAAAGTACCACTGCTTGGGAGCATCCCAATTTTGGGCAACCTCTTCCGTTATAACCAGAGCGGCGATGAAAAAAAGAACCTGATGTTGTTTATCCGCCCCACCATTATGCGTAACTCGGAAACACTGGTAAAAGCGACCCGGGATCGATTCACCAAACTGAAGCTTATCGGTAATAGCAACGGCAGACAGGCTATTAACCTTCCGAACCAACCCGAAGAGTTATTTGATGCAAAAACCTATGATCTGAGAAACAAGGACTGACGGTAATGGCCTGTATTGTGCCGAGACTCAAGCGGGGTTTTAAGATACCCGATAAACGGCATAGGGTTTATTGTATTTCAGAGCCCCTTTACGCCCTCTCACTTAAAATACAATTGAAAGCATAAATCCCAGGCCAAAGACGATAAAAAAACGTCCTGTCAGAGGAGGCAAACGAACCATCTCAGCATCACCAGAATGGTTGGCAAGCAATCTGAGCGGCGCAATGGCAAAAGGCAGCGCTATCAGCAGATAAAGCGGGTTATCCAACTCGCCCGAATAATACAACAGAAAACTGAGAGGAAACCCTGCCAGTAACAGCACGGCATAAAGGCATTTCGCTGGAACCAGTCCCATACGAACGGTTAACGTGCGAATATTGTGACTGATATCATCCAGGTAATCCCGGATCTCATTGGACAGCAACAACGCAGAAGCCAGCAAACTCACCGGAATCGACATCCAGACCACTTCATTATTCCAGTACCCTCCAACGGCATAAAAGGCACCACTGACCATCAGTACACCAGTAAACAGAAATACTGCCGGCACCCCCCAGCCGCGATGTTTATAGACAATGGGTTCACCGGTATAAAAATAACCGCCGACGACACCAAAGACACCAAGCAACAATAACGGCCAGCCAACATCGATTACCAACAATAGTCCCATCATGCAGGCAATCAGGGCACAAAACCCCGCCAGGATAAAGTTTCGATGAATCTGCTTAACCACCTGCCTTGCCAACTCTCCAGAACGTTTTTTCCACAACACCAGATCAGCATGGTCATTGGCAAGATTGCTGGCAGCCTGAAGCAATACGCCAGCCAACATAACCAGCAGTGCTCTGCGCCAGTCGCCAACACCCTGCTGATAAGCCATTACCACGCCAAGGCCGCAGGTTACCAGGGCAACAGAATATGAGAAAGGACGTAGAGCTCTGGCAAGTCGATATTTGTCCGGATTCAGATCAAGGGCATCCACTGGCAGGCTCCTGAGAAAAAAGCGCGAGGATAAGGAAATTTCACGACGATGGCTATAAGAACACCAGAAAAAGGCAGCAATGAAATTGAAAGTAACTTCAGACAATGGCTAATAAGTAGTTGGCCAAATGGAATCATATATTTCTGGCTAAGTGGGCAGTTGCTATGCAAGGCGCAACGTAGGGAGCATA
>NZ_JBLYNS010000143.1:0-11770 GCF_049310205.1 Endozoicomonas sp. ALC013
TATTTACCAATCAATACAATGAAAAAGAAACATGCCACGACACTGCGCAAACTGTTTGCCAGACCGGTCAGCGGCAGCATTCACTGGGCCGATATTGAAAACCTGTTTCTTGCTCTTGGTGCCAAAGTTGAAGAGCGTGAAGGCAGCCGGATCAAGGTGGTACTGTTTGGTGAGGTACGGATCTTTCACCGCCCACATCCGTCACCGGATACCGACAAGGGCGCGGTGGCCAGTATCCGCCGGTGGCTGGAGAACCACGGAGTGACGCCATGATTAACCAGATGAACATCAACGGCTATATCGCTGTCATTACTTACGACCCGGACATTGACCTGTTCCGTGGCGAGTTTATTGGCCTGAATGGCGGCGCAGATTTTTACGCGGCGGATGTCAAAAGCCTGCACCAGGAAGGCAAAGTCTCCCTGAAGGTGTTTCTGGAGGCCTGTCAGGAGGAAGGTATAGAGCCACGCAAGTCTTTCTCCGGCAAGCTGAACCTGCGTATTGACCCGGATCTGCACGAATCCGCCAGTGTGGCAGCAGCGGCCAGTAACCGCAGTTTGAATCAGTTTATTAATGATGCATTGCGCCAGAGCCTGAATTAATAGCTTCTGTGTCTGGTAAGCGTAAAGACGACGTTTTCAGAAAACTCAAGGAACAAATGACCAATGGCCACTGATAGCAAGGGCATTAGATCGGTTGATACTGTGTATATGGAGATGGCCCACTCCCTGGCCAAATTATCAAAGTGTGTGCGCCTTCAGGTAGGCTGTCTGCTGGTCAAGGATGGGCGGGTACTTTCCACAGGGGTTAATGGCACGCCTTCAGGCTATATCAACTGTAATGAGGCTGACTACGAAGAACACCACCCCTGGTCACTCAGGCATGAAATTCATGCTGAACTCAATGCGGTTATCTGGGCAGCACGGCTGGGTACTCCCATAGAGGGGGCTACCGCTTATGTGACCCACAGCCCCTGTGATCAATGCACCAAAAACCTGTTAGCGGCCGGTATCCGGCGCATTGTTTATGACATCCAGTACGACCGCAATCCCCAGGAAGAACTATCACAGTTCTGTCGGGAAAACGGCGTTGCCATTGAGCAGGTATCCATTAAATAACATCCGAGACATGCTGTGGATCGATAAAATTACGAAAGTCATAGAACTTATCTGCCCAATCGGAATAGTCGTCAAGGGAGTGGCCATACAGTGAGCGGCACGTCTGGCCTTTTCCCCTCTGGCAGGTGAACTCCCAAAAAATGTCTTTCATGACATGTGCCGCTGTTGAGAATTGAGCACCAAACTGCACACAAAATTCAGGATGAACGTGACCTATCAGACAGTTAATGTCCTTTTTCAACAACTCGGGGTTCCTGAACCAAAGCGATGAAGGCAGGCACTGAAAGGCTTGCTGAAAAACAGATTCCACCTGTTCATGCACACATTGCAAAATAGATAACCGTAACTCTGCTTTTACCGCCTGGATCGATTGTCCGGAATAGCGACATTGGGCATACAGCGCCTGGTTATCAAAGCTTTTGCATCTCAACAGCCACTGTTTATTTTGGATAAAGTGTAACTGTGCTACAGGATTTTCAATCTTACCCACATATTGATCAATGATTGCCAAAATCCCATTATAATTTTCCCGGCCTATGTCAAGGAGGAGCAACCGATTGGTTAAATCATTTCTGAAAGCGCGGGTATACACCCAGTGACGCTCAACTTCTTTTATTGACAAGCCAAAAGGAATTTTAACGCCCTGATTCACAGTAAGGCGAACCGGCTCAGGCTTGCCAGTAACGAGTTGCCACTGGTTCTCGTCCGGGCTCTGTTGCTGATGATCGGTTTGTTCCTCAAGCTCTGATTCACTGTCAGGTTTTCGCTCTGACTCAAGATCGGGCATTTGAATAGCAAAGTGCTTTTCACTCTGGACGTCAGTTAGCTTTTTCTCCTGGCGATGTTCCTGGCAGGCTTGCCTTCTGACGACAGCAGGCGGGCTCTTTTTCCTGGCTTTGCTTTTCCTGGCAGGTCCACTTTCGGGTGCCTTTCCCTCAGCCTCTTTACAGTGAAATTTATTATCTCCCGATAATGAACAGGCATTTTTTTCAGATTGAATTTCCTCTAACCGGTTCTCCAATTGCAGAACTTTTTCGCCAACCAGTTTAATCTCCATGGGGATTTTAAACCTGACCGACCTTACATTGCTTTTATCAGCCTGGTCATGTAAAAAACATCGGTAAACTTTCCAATGCTTCAGTGAGCCTGGCAGGTCTCCTCGTTTTTCAAGTAACATGGCAAGATATTTATTCATTTCAGGCCGTGAGCCAGTCGCCGACCGATAGTTAACTTCTGCTTTATTCAGCAGGTCTGTAAATTGTTCACTTGACTCGCCCTGAGAGCTGGCCAGCTTTTCGTAAAGAATACCTAACAATGCTTTTACACAAACATCTTTAATGTTGTCCTTTTCAATAAACTGAATCGCTAATTGATACTTACCCTTTGAGGCCATGCAAAGTCCAAAATAAAGTGTTTTACTTTTATGCCTGGCAAATTCAAGAAGCGCTGATGCCTTGGAAGGATTACCCAGCATATAGTAATACAGGGCAACTCTTTCAGAACGCAGTTGTGCACTTCGTGTCGATCCACGCATCAATAGAATTAATTCATAAGCATAATCCATAGCTCTTTTGACTATTTCAGCAGATTGATTTTTATGGTCATTTATTTCCACTTGAATGAATTCCAGGTATTCAAGTGCCTTTTCCGGATTCAAAGTGGTAGAGTAAGGCCAACGGGAAAACCCAAGATCATTCCAGAGCATGGTTAACAGTGCCAGAGTATTGTATTTTGTAGAGTTTTCAGCAACACTTCTAAATACTTCAACATCCTCCAGGACTTCTGCGATTGCAAAGCATGTACATTTTGCCAGTGCAATCTCTGATTCCTGTTTAGGGCATCTCTCCAATACCGAGCTTAGTGCGGCTAATTGGACCCTGTCAGTCGTTTTCCAGCGATAATTTACCAAGAATCCTGCAGCCAGAAAGTTTAAAACCCAATAGTCAGCAACACGACAGATGCCTCTTTCAACGCTGGCAATCGTCATTTTATGAAGAATACGGTTGTATGTTTTTACCTGTCCCGGGAGGGCTAACTTTACAGCAGCATTTTTTCCGGAAGAGTAGCCATAGGATGACATTGAGTATTCCATAGTTACCTTGTTGTAAAAATGTCCCAATGCCTGAAGAAAAGCAAAATAGGCAATCTCTTTCTCATGAACGGCCAACTCTGTTTCTAATAAAAGTGCGTTAAAGTAATTATCAAGAAAGTCAACATTGCCAGCATTAACTACTTCAACATAATGACCATCACAATATTCCTGGTAGAGATGGTGAAAAATAATCACCACTTTATCAAGTTTGGTCAAACTAAAGGGAGATCTTGCAACTTCAGCCAATTGTCCCTCCTGCTGTTCCCTGGCACTGTTACTTTTTACGGCTCCCGGTTCATCCCCGTATCGACACTCTTCTACATCACCTGAAGCAGGGCTATGCATTTGGCACCGATTATAGCCAGCAATAGCCGTTTCATGGTGAACTTTTTCAATAATAGATCTTATTCTAACCATAGCTTCTTTGCATTCTGACTCTTTAGCGAGTAACTTTGAAGATAAAGAACTTAAACTACTGCTATCACTGTCCCCTTCTGATGAGACAACTGCTTTTTTCAACTTCTCAAAAGCTTTCAGAAAAAGCTTGTTTTTATCAATAGACTCAATAGATTTTTCCAACTCCTTATCAACTGCCTTCATCTGCTCACAAACGGAATAAAATTTCGTTAAGGATTCAATTTCAGGAAAGTATTTGTCGTTATCGGGAAGCCACCATAAATTCAACACCTTGATGAGAGCATTGCCATTTGATGGTGGTATTAAGTCTCCGAGAGAATAAAGCATACTGAATGCTTCCTGCTCACTTGGCATGCCGTACAACATTCTTATGAGGAAATTCTCCTGAATATACAGAGCCGCCAACTTAAACCTGATCAATTCCTGATGGGGTATCTCACCATGAACCCTGGTGAGATCAATAATCTGTTGTTTTATTTCGTCAAGCTGCCGGGCTAATATTTCCGGATCCGGAGCTGTCTGTTGTTCAGCATGTTCAGTGCTCTGTGGTTTAACGTCCTGTTGCGAACCTTCACACGGCGATACTTGCTCCGAAGTACACTGGCTTGATTTCAACAGATCATGTGTACCATGAGACTGTTCGGAAGCTGCAATGACACGAACCTCCCTGTTAGCAATGCTTTTCCCATGACCATCTCTGAACGTGCCCGCTTCCTTCAGGGCTTTTTCACCGACCAATACTGTTGGTGTAACTTCCAACGGTTGTGTATCAGAACACACCTCCCCGCCCTCAGAGCTGTGCCTTACCGGGCTGTGGCTGCTACTTATTGGGTCCATAATCTGTCGCCTGTTTATTTATATTGATCAATAGATACCCTGGGAGCCTGTCGGGAAAACGGCGTCGCCATCCGGGCTAAATAATGTCCGAAAGATGTTGAGGATCAATAAAATCACGAAAGTTATAGAACTTTTCAGCCAAATTGGCATAGTCCCCGGGGGAGTGGCCATACAGTGAGCGACATGTCTGGTCGGTTACCCTCTGGCAGGTAAACTCCCAGTGAATATCTTTCATTACATGGGCCGCTGTTGAAAATTGAGCGCCAACCTGTACACAAAATTCAGGATGAACGTGATCTATCAGGTATTTCATGTCCTTTTTCAACAACTCGGGATTACTGAACCACAGAGGTGTAGGTAAGCACTGAAACGCATGCTGAAAAACAGACTCCACCTGTTCCCGCACACACTGCAAAATAGATAACCGTAACTCTGCCTTTAATGCCTGGATCGTTTGCCCAGAACGACGACAATGGACATAAAGTGCACGGTTATCAAAACTCTTACATCTCAACAGCCACTCTCTATTTTGTATGAAGTGTAACTGTGCTACCGGATTGTCAGTTTTGCCCACATATTGATCAATGAGTCCCAAAACCCCATCATAATCTCCCCGGCCAATGTCAAGGAAGAGTAGCCGATTGGTTAAAACATTTCTCAAATTGCGGGTATTTCCCCAGTGACGCTGGACTTCTTTTATTGAAAAGCAAACAGGAATTTTAACCCCTTGATTCACAACAAGCCGAAACGGGTCAGACTTCCCAGTGACCAGCTGCCATTGGTTTTCGTTCAGGCCCTGTTGATAATGGTGTTGAGGATCGGTTTGTCCCTCAAACTCTGATCCACTGGTAAGATGTAGCTCAGCCCCGGGATTCGGCACTTGAATAGAACAACGCTTTTCGCTGTGGATGTCTGCTGGCTTTTGTTCCTGGCAAGCCGGTTTCCTATCGGCAGCAGGTTGGCTCTTTTTCTTGCCTTTCCTTTTCCTGGCAGGTTGACGTTCAGGCTTCTTTTCCACAGTTCCCTGGCCATAAGATTTATCATCACCCAATAGTGACTCGGCCTTTTTCTCAGATTTAATTCCCCCTATCAGGCTCTCCAACTCCAGAATTTTTTCACCAACCAGTTTAATCTCCATGGGAATTTTAAACCTTACCGACCTTATATTACTTTTATCTTCCTGATCATGTAAAAAACAGCGGTAAGCTTTCCAGTGTTTTAGCGAGTCTGACAGATGCCCTCGTTTTTCAATCAACATGGCTAAATATTTATTCATTTCAGGCCGTGAGCCAATCACGGCCCGATAATTAAGCTCTGCTTTTGTGAGCAATTCATTATATTCTTCAGATGATTCGTTCTTAGAGCTGGCATGCCTTTCGCACAGAATACCTAACAGTGCTTTAATACAAGCATCTTTAATTTTATCCTTTTCAATAAACTGAATGGCAAACAGGTATTCACCCTTTGATGCCATGCAAAGCCCAAAATAAAGCGATTTGCTTTTACCCTTGGTAAACTTAAGAAGTTCCGATGCCTTTTGAGGATCATTCCGCATAAAGTAATACAGGGCGATTCTTTCAGAATACAGCTGTGAAATCGGCGTCGACCCCTGCATCAATTTATTAAATTCACAGGCAATATCCATGGATTGCTTCAACAATTCGGCACTTTGATTATCATTACTGGCTATTTCATATCGAATGAATTCCAGATATTCAAGCGCTTTTTCCGGATTCAAGGTGTTTGAGTATGGCCAACGGGAAAACCCAAGATCATTCCAAAGCATGGTTAATAGTGCAAAGGTATTGTATTTTTCAGAATTATCAGCAACACTTCTGTACGCTCCAACATCCTCCAGAACTTCTGCGATAGAAAAACAGGTATATTTTGCCAGTGCAATCTCCGATTCCTGTTTAGGGCTTCTCGCCACCGCCATGCTTAGAGAGGTTAATTGAGCCCTGTCTCTGGATGTCCAGCGATAATTCATCAGAAACCCTGAACCGAGCAGGCTTAAAACCCAAAAGTCAGCACTCTGACAAACATCACTTTTAATACTTGCCATCGCCATTTTATGAAGCCTGGCATTGTAAGTTATTGCCTTATTATAATGAGCTGTTTTTACATAATTACTATTTCCAGCACAGTAACTGACTGTGCACTCCATAGCTATCTTGTAGTAAAAATGTCCTAATGATTGTAGAAAAGCAAACCAGGCAATCTCTTTCTCATAAATGGATAACTCTGTTTCCAATAAAAGCTCGTTAAAATAATTTTCAAGAACATCAATATTGGTAAGATTAAGTGATTCAATATACATTTTATTGTTATGTATTTGGTAAAGATGGTGGAAAATAACCACTAATTTATCAAGCTTGGTCAAACTGAAGTCAGACTTCATAGCTTTGGATGACTGTTCTAATAACTCCCTCTTAATACTATTACTTTTTACGCCTTCCGATTCATCCCTGCAGGGATTATCCTCTACATCACTTAAAGCAGAGCCATGCACTTGAGATCTATTCTGACTGGCCGTAAAACATTCATTGCCCCCTTTTTTAAGAAGTCTGCCCAAGACCTCTTTAAACTCTTTTTCACTAAAACATTCTGAAGTAAGAGAACTTGCAGTGCTGTTATCACTGCTTCCTTCTGATGGGATCAGCTTTTTTTTCAACTCGTCGTTAAAAAGCAACCGGCCTTTGTCAAAAGGCTCGTCAACTGTATTCAAATCCCCGAGAGCTGTCTCCAAATACTCACTAACAGAATTAAGCCTCTTTAAAGAAATAGTGGTTGTTTCAGGAAAGTATTTCGCGTTACCGGGAAGCCACCATAAATCCAGCACCCTCATGAGAGCAGCACCATTTGATGACTGTGGTAATAAGTCTCCAAGCGATTCCAACTTACTGAATGCTTCCTCCTGACTTGCCATGCCGTACAACATTCTTGTGAGAATATTCTCCTGGATATACAGTGCAGCTAACTTAAATCTCATCAATTCCTTTTGTGGTATCTCACCATGAACACCGGTGAGTTCAATGATCTGTGTTTCTATTTCATCAAGCTGCCGGGTCAACATCTCCGGGTCCAGAACTGTTTTTTGTTCAACATGTTCGACACTCTGCGGTTTAATTTCCTGTGGCGCACCTTCACATAGCGCTACCTGAACCGTTTCACTCTGGCTCGGTTTCAATAGAGCACCTGTACTGACTCCATGAAACTGTTCGGACACTTCAATTACACGAACCTCCCTGTTAACAAAGCTCTTCCCATGACCATCTCTGATCGCGGCTGCATCAGTCAGCGCTTGATCACATGTTGGAGTAACCATCAACGGTCGTGTATCAGAACACATCTTCCCATCCCCGGAGTTAAGCCTTATCCGGGTGTGGCTGCTACTCATTGGCTCCATGATTTACCTCCTGCTTAACTATTTTTTCATAACAATTGGATACCCTCGATGGAAGAAGGTTTCACTATGTTGGTACCATGGGTCGTTTATTTACAGAACCCATACACTTACACTTCTTCCTGACCCAACAGAAACCAGAGGCATCCGGGAGCCAAGTTCTGGTACTATGCCCGCTAGAAAAAATAACATTGGTCTGCTATCTATGCTGCAAGCTACGCCACACCAAAAAAAAGCCCTCTCTGACCTGACACAACTGCTGGAAAAACGCATTCTGATCCTTGATGGTGCCATGGGCACCATGATTCAGGACTATAAGCTGGAGGAAGTGGACTACCGTGGCGAACGCTTTGCCAGCCATGCCTGCGATGTGAAAGGCAACAATGATCTTCTGGTATTGACCCGTCCGGACATTATTCAACAGATCCACCGGGAGTATCTTGCAGCCGGTGCTGATATTCTGGAAACCAACACCTTTAATGCCACCACCATCGCCATGGCAGATTACCAGATGGAAGATCTGGTACCGGAAATTAATCACCAGGCAGCCCGTCTTGCCCGGGAAGTGGCCGATGAATTCACCCGCGCCAACCCGGAAAAACCCCGTTTTGTCGCAGGGGTTCTTGGCCCAACCAACAGAACCGCTTCCATCTCCCCTGATGTCAACAATCCCGGCTATCGAAATACCAGTTTCAACGAACTGGTGACCGCCTATCAGCAGGCCGCCAAAGCATTGATTGAAGGCGGCGCTGATATCCTGCTGATAGAGACCATTTTTGACACCTTGAACGCCAAAGCGGCCATCTATGCGGTGCGAGACCTGTTCGACCAGCTGGGCTTTGCCTTGCCGATCATGATTTCCGGCACCATTACCGATGCTTCCGGTCGCACCCTGTCAGGTCAAACGACAGAAGCCTTCTGGAATTCGGTCGAACATGCCCGGCCACTGTCCGTTGGTCTGAATTGTGCCCTGGGTGCCAGTGAGTTACGCCCCTATCTTGAAGAACTGTCCAACTGCGCAGGTACCTGGACCAGTGCTCACCCCAATGCCGGTCTGCCCAACGCGTTTGGTGAATATGACCAGAGTCCCGATGAGATGGCAGAGATTGTTGCCGGGTTTGCCCAATCCGGCCTGGTCAATATTATTGGTGGCTGCTGTGGTACCACACCGGCACACATTAAAGCCATTGCTGACAAGGTTGCTGATATTCCCCGACGAGTCATGCCAACCATTCCGGTGGCCTGTCGTTTAAGTGGTCTGGAGCCATTTACCATTGATCGGGACTCATTGTTCGTCAATGTCGGTGAGCGCTGTAACGTCACCGGTTCCGCCCGCTTCAAACGTTTAATCATCGAAGAAGATTACGATACGGCCCTGGATGTTGCCCGTGACCAGGTGGAAAACGGTGCCCAGATTATCGACATCAACATGGATGAAGGGATGCTGGATGCCAAAAGCGCCATGACTACGTTCCTGAATCTGGTGGCCTCTGAACCGGATATTTCCCGGGTCCCGATCATGGTGGACTCCTCCAAGTGGGAGGTCATCGAAGCCGGGCTGCAATGCATTCAGGGCAAGGGCATTGTCAACTCCATCAGCCTGAAGGAAGGTGAAGATATCTTCCGCCATCAGGCCCGTCTTTGCCGCAATTATGGGGCCGCCGTTGTGGTTATGGCCTTTGATGAGCAGGGTCAGGCGGATACCGAAGCCAGGAAAATAGAAATATGTCAGCGGTCGTACGACATTCTGGTCAATGACGTCGGCTTCCCGCCCCAGGACATTATTTTTGACCCCAATATTTTTGCCGTGGCCACCGGTATTGATGAGCACAATAACTATGCGGTGGATTTCATCAATGCGGTGCAATACATTCGCGAGAATCTGCCCCACGCCATGAGTTCCGGTGGGGTCAGTAATGTCTCTTTCTCTTTCCGGGGGAACAACCCGGTTCGGGAAGCCATTCATGGGGTCTTTCTCTACCACGCCATCAAGGCCGGACTGACCATGGGCATTGTCAATGCCGGACAGCTGGAGATCTATGAAGAAATTCCCCCGGAGCTGAAAGACAAGGTTGAAGACGTCATCCTCAACCGCTCAGCGAATGGGACTGAAGCACTGCTGGCCGTTGCAGACCAATATCGGGAAGGTGGTTCTTCCGGCAAAAAAGAGGAAGATCTGGCCTGGCGGGAATGGCCTGTTAACAAACGGCTGGAACATGCGCTGGTCAAAGGCATTACCACCTGGATTGTTGACGATACTGAAGCGGCAAGACTGGCCGCCAGCCGTCCTATTGAGGTGATTGAAGGCCCACTGATGGATGGCATGAACGTGGTGGGTGACCTGTTTGGTGAAGGTAAAATGTTTCTGCCCCAGGTGGTGAAGAGTGCCCGGGTGATGAAACAGGCGGTTGCTCATCTTGTTCCTTTTATCGAGGAAGAGAAAGGCGAGAGCGCACGATCCAATGGCAAGATTCTGCTGGCCACGGTAAAAGGTGATGTACACGACATTGGTAAAAACATTGTCGGTGTCGTTCTGGCCTGTAACAACTTTGAGGTTATTGACCTTGGGGTGATGGTTCCCTGCGAAACCATTCTGAAAACCGCAGTGGAAGAAGACGTTGATATTATCGGGCTCAGCGGTCTGATTACCCCGTCACTGGATGAAATGGTTTATGTGGCCAGTGAAATGCAGCGTCAGGGCATCAAACGCCCACTGATGATTGGTGGAGCGACCACATCACGGGCCCATACGGCGGTAAAAATTGAGCCGCAGTTCCAGGATGATCTGGCCATCTATGTCACCGATGCCTCCCGCAGTGTGGGGATTTCAACCCGACTGATGAGTGATTCATTAAAGCCCGCCCTGGTGACAGAGACCCGCTCCGAGTATGAAAAAATCCGGATCCGTCACGGAAAACGGAGCAACAAACGGGCACTGCTCACCTACCAGGAAGCCCTGGATAACGCCTTCAAACCGGACTGGTCCCGATACCAGCCACCGGTTCCGACGTTTACCGGCGTTAAAGTGTTCGATGACTTCCCGCTGGAAGAACTGGTCAATTACATCGACTGGACTCCGTTCTTTATGACCTGGGATCTGGCCGGTAAGTTTCCCGCCATTCTGAAAGATGAAGTGGTCGGCGAAGCAGCCACCAGCCTGTATCACGATGCACGGCAGATGCTGGATAAACTGGTCAACGAAAAGTTGATCCGTGCCAGGGCAGCCATTGGTTTCTGGCCCGCCAACCAGATCAATCACGATGACCTGGCCATCTATCAGGATGAAAAGAGAAGCCACATCAAAACAATCCTGCATCACCTCCGTCAGCAGGCACCAAAACCGGAGGATAAGCCCAATTACAGCTTGTCTGACTTTGTGGCCCCGGAATCATCAGGCCTGCCAGACTATGTGGGCGGTTTTGTGGTAACGGCAGGTATTGGTGCAGACCAACTGGCCAGGCAATATGAACAAGCCGGTGATGACTACAACAGCATCATGGTGAAAGCACTGGCAGACCGTTTTGCCGAAGCGTTTGCTGAATGTATGCATGAAAAAGTGCGCAAGGAGTACTGGGGTTATGCCTCCAATGAGCAGCTCAGTAATGAAGAGCTGATCAGGGAGAAATACGCCGGTATTCGTCCAGCGCCCGGCTACCCGGCCTGCCCGGACCATACGGAGAAAACGGCATTGTTCGCTCTATTGAACGGTGAAGAAAATGCCGGCGTGTCACTCACTGAACACTTTGCCATGATGCCTGCGGCCAGTGTCAGTGGCTGGTATTTCTCCCATCCTGAAGCGAAATATTTCGGCCTGGGTAAAATCGATAAAGACCAGCTGGAAGTATACGCTGAACGTAAAGGCTGGTCTTTAGCAGAAGCGGAACGCTGGCTTCGCCCCAATCT
>NZ_JBLYNS010000144.1:0-11648 GCF_049310205.1 Endozoicomonas sp. ALC013
CACAAAACGGAATTTTTATCCTCAATTTTCTGCCATCCTCGCTACGGGCGCTATTCTCGGGCAGCCTCCTGACATTTACTATTACAGCGAGCTAGTAAAGGTACGGGTGATAACGTCACGCTGCTGTTCTGGTGTCAGCGAGTTGAAACGCACCGCATAACCGGAGACACGAATGGTCAGAGAAGGATACTTCTCAGGGTTCTCCATGGCATCTTCCAGCATTTCACGGTTCATAACGTTGACGTTCAGGTGCTGACCGCCCTCGCGATGTTCCTCGTGATGGAAGTAGCCATCCATCAGACCCACCAGATTCCTGCTTTGGCTTTCTTCGTCCTTGCCCAGCGCCTTTGGTACGATAGAGAAGGTGTAAGAAATACCATCCTTCGCATAGGCAAATGGCAGCTTGGCAACAGAACTCAGGGAAGCAACCGCACCGCTGGTGTCACGACCATGCATTGGGTTGGCACCCGGGCCAAATGGCTGGCCTGCACGGCGTCCGTCTGGCGTAGTACCGGTCTTCTTGCCGTATACCACGTTAGAGGTAATGGTCAGAACGGACTGGGTTGGAATCGCATCGCGATACATCGTGTGAGAAGCGACTTTCTTCATGAACGTTTCAACCAGTTCACAGGCAATCGTATCTACACGCTCTTCGTTGTTACCAAACTTCGGAAAATCACCTTCAATTTCGAAGTCGATAGCAATGCCGTCTTCATCACGCACCGGCTTGACTTTGGCGTATTTAATGGCCGACAGAGAGTCAGCAGCAACGGATAATCCGGCAATACCACAGGCCATGGTGCGAATAACATCACGGTCATGCAGGGCCATCAGAGAGGCCTCGTAAGAGTACTTGTCGTGCATGTAATGAATACAGTTCAGGGCAGCCACATACTGGCTGGCCAGCCAATCCATGAGCGTATCAAAACGTGCATAGACATCGTCGTAATCCAGGTATTCAGACGTGATCTTGTCGGTTTTTGGACCAATCTGAATTTTCAGCTTCTCGTCAACACCGCCATTGATGGCGTACAGCAGCGTTTTACCCAGGTTGGCGCGGGCACCGAAGAACTGCATCTGCTTGCCAACAACCATTGGCGACACACAGCAGGCGATGGCGTAATCATCGCTGCTCATATCAGTACGCATCAGATCATCATTTTCGTACTGGATAGAGCTGGTATCGATGGATACTTTGGCGCAATACTCTTTGAAAGACACCGGCAGCTGCTCAGACCACAACACCGTGATATTTGGCTCTGGTGATGGTCCCATGGTGTACATGGTGTTCAGGAGGCGGAAAGAGTTTTTGGTAACCAGTGTACGACCATCAAGGCCCATACCACCGATAGCCTCAGTAGCCCAGATCGGGTCGCCAGAGAACAGCTGATCGTATTCAGGAGTACGCAGGAAGCGAACCATACGCAACTTCATTACGTAGTGATCGATCAGTTCCTGGGCATCCGTTTCAGTGATTCTGCCTGCTTCCAGGTCACGCTGGATATAGATATCCAGGAAGGTAGCCGTACGTCCCAGAGACATGGCCGCACCATTCTGGGACTTAACCGCAGCCAGGTAACCAAAGTACGTCCACTGAACCGCTTCACGGGCAGAGGCAGCAGGGTTACCGAGATCGCAACCGTATTTGGCCCCCATCTCCTTGATCTGCATCAGCGCCTTGATCTGCTCCATGACCTCTTCACGCAGCTGGATGGTACGCTCAAGATCCTCGCCGGAAGTCAGCGCCGCATCCAGAGACTTGTGCTGGGCTTTCTTGTCAACAATCAGACGATCAATACCGTACAGAGCGATTCGGCGGTAGTCACCAATAATACGTCCACGGCCATAAGCATCTGGCAAACCGGTAATTATGCCAGACTTACGACAGTTGCGAATGTCCGCAGTGTAAACATCGAAAACACCAGAGTTGTGCGTCTTGCGATATTCAGTGAAGATTTTGCTAACCATGTTATCCAGTTTACGGCCATAAACTTCACAGGAAGTTTCAACCATACGAATGCCACCGTTGGCGATGATGCCACGCTTCAGCGGCTTATCGGTCTGCAGACCAACAATGGTTTCCAGATCTTTATTGATGTAGCCAGCGTCGTGAGAAGTAATAGTGGATGGCAGATCGGTATCGAAATCCAGGGGGGCGTGAGTGCGGTTCTCTTCTCTGATGCCTTCCATAACATCAGCCCACAGTTTGTCTGTCGCTTCAGTGGAACCGGCCAGGAAGGAACTGTCACCCTCGTAAGGGGTGTAGTTTTTCTGGATAAAGTCACGAACGTTGATGCTTTCAGACCAGTCGCCGGAAGTGAATCCTTCCCATGCTGCTGGCAGTTCGCTGGTGGTTACAGTCATACTAAGAGGCTCCTGATAGGTTGGAGAATTCTTTGGGGATGCTGCTCCGGGTCAGTCAGACTGCATTGATTGGCGGCGACACCAACTTGATCTGCATCAATGAAAGTAAATCATTGTCGGCTTATCGTTTGCCTATCTTGCGGGGACGCAGACATTGCGATAACACATCATCACAAAAATCATCACATCTATGTGGTCATACCGCAGGTGTAAAACTGGCCAACCCGGTGAATAAGAAATAATTTCAGTCAAATTAACGTATATACGACAATTCTGCCATCAGTGTTAATACCTACCGGCTATAAAAAAACATAAACACATTTCCACAGGAATTAACAAAAAAAGATATCCTCTTATATTTTATTAACTATCCCTTGATTAGCAAAAATTAGTTATTACCAATAGTCCAAAATTCAAAAAAATTATGAAATCAAGCAACGATCTATTTTTATGAATGCTAGTCTTTGTTTCTGTTAATTCTATTTCGTTTCGTTTTTCAAAACAATTAACGACACTAACATTATACTGTTAACGTTTGTTGCCGTTTATTCAGAGAGTTTTAAGTAGTGTTACCTATTCATACCGAAAATGGGTTTGTCTAACATCGTCAACCAAATAAAGACATTTTATCCGTTTCTGGGAGAGGATGAACAGGAGGTAGTTATGAGCAAATATATTTACACAACCATTTATGAGCAGTTCACCGGCCTGAAGCCACCTGAGCCAAAAGACCACAAGCCACGTCGCCGTAGAGGCTACGGTCACCCTTATCGTATGCGCCTGAATATGCAGGAAGGTTCTGTCCAGAACAGTGAACTGCTGTCTGACCGGGACTCAGAAAGAGACCTGTATGAACAGACGCCTGTTTCCGTTTTTCAGCCATCGGTTACCAAGCAGCCTGTCCGCAGGTTTTCATCCGGTGGTCAAAGCTATCGCAGTGGTAACAGCGTTGGTAACAACAGCGCCATCAGCGGCACTATGAACTGCAGGCCTGCTGCGCCTGAAGACCGCCATAGCAGCGCCGAGCCCAAGGTAACCTACAAAAAGCGCCGCCAGTACGGGCCTTCAGGCTTCGGTATTGGCTCAATGAGCAGAGACGGCAACGACAACTCTGATTATTGAATACCCGTTTTATATTGATTGTTTTTGAATACTGACACTACCAGCCAGGCTTATTCAGCGGAGCTTGTCTAGCGGAACCCATTCATTACTTTCCCGGATTATTTTCGCCAAAGGCCCTTATTTCAAGGCCTTTGTGCTCTTTTTGAACCCATAAAATCAAAGCGTTCTTTGCTGTAGATAGCTGTCATAATCCGGAATATGCCGGTTATGAGATTGTCCAAGCAAGTCTGACGAGAATATGTAATCCGCCGAGCTCTGGTTACAGGCAACCGGGATATTCCACACCGCTGCGATCCGTAACAATGCCTTAACATCCGGATCATGAGGCATTGGCTCAAACGGGTCCCAGAAAAATACCAGCAGATCCAGTTTGCATTCAGAAATCAATGCACCAATCTGCTGGTCTCCACCCAGCGGACCACTGATAAACTTTGTGACCGGCATCGACAGCTCTTTTTCCAGCAGACTTCCTGTGGTACCCGTGGCAAAAAGATCATGACCCTGCAGCTTTTCCTTATGGCGCAGACTCCACTGCACCAATTCCCCTTTCTTATTATCATGAGCGACCAGGGCAATGCGCTTCTTGGATGAGACACTGTATTCTTTATAAATCATAAAGTACTTCTCTATTTTTTCTGCGAAAAAATATAAAAATGGAAAGCGCTATATTCTCACTGAATAAAAAAAAATGCGATGACTTCTCTCGAAATCATCGCATTGTTCTAGTACATGGTTTCAATGAGTTTGACGTGTACAATCTCCGTTCACCCTGAGCGGAGTCGAAGGGTGCTTGGCACGATCTATCAGAGTCCGGAGTTTCCGCCTTTAGGCCCTATGGGTCCTTCGACAGGCTTAGGACGAACGTAGTACGGAGGCACGACAACCCGTCAAACTCATTGAAACCATGTAATAATCTTCAGAAAAAATTCATGACAGGTACTTAATCATCACCCCCGCTGCTACCGCTGAGCCAATAACACCCGCTACATTGGGACCCATGGCATGCATCAGCAGGAAGTTCTGCGGATTGGCCTCAAGCCCCATTTTGTTAGAGACCCGGGCCGCCATGGGTACCGCTGACACCCCGGCTGAACCAATCAACGGATTCACTTTGGTAGACGACACCCGATTCATCAGTTTTGCCATCAGGACACCACTGGCGGTACCGATACAGAATGCCACAATCCCCAACGCCAGAATCCCCAGAGTTTCCATTTGCAGAAACTTGTCAGCACTCAGTTTTGAACCAACCGACAGCCCGAGGAAAATGGTGGTGATGTTGATCAGCGCATTTTGCGCTGTATCCGACAGGCGCTCAACCACACCACACTCTTTCATCAGGTTACCAAAACAGAACATCCCCAGCAGCGGAGCCGCATCGGGTAATAACAGGGCCACCAGCACCAGCAGTAAGATCGGGAAAACGATTTTTTCCGTCTTGCTCACTGATCGCAGCTGTGTCATGACAATCCTGCGTTCCTCTGTCGTGGTCAGCGCTTTCATAATCGGCGGCTGAATCAGCGGAACCAGAGCCATATAAGAGTAAGCAGCCACCGCAATGGCACCCAGCAGGTGGGGAGCAAGCACGCTGGATACATAGATCGCAGTAGGACCATCCGCACCACCAATAATACCGATAGCAGCGGCATCCGCCAGGCTGAAATTCATCAGCCCCATAGAGCTCAATACAATAGCGCCAAACACTGTGGCAAAAATACCAAACTGAGCGGCAGCCCCCAGAAACAGGGTTTTCGGGTTAGCGAGCAACGGACCAAAATCCGTCATGGCACCCACCCCCATAAAGATCACCAAAGGAGCAACACCGCTGCCAATAGCCACACTGTAAAACTGATAAAGGACACCGTTCGTGTACCCTGCATCAGCAATAATGTGACTCACTACAGTCCGGGTTGCCGCATTCGCTTCATGGTATAAAGTATAAAGTTGATCCGGGGCAGCCGAAGCACTGGCCAGCGCTTCGGCAACCGCCTGCATCAGTGCAGGGTTAGCTATATGAAGCGCCTGCTCAATGGCGGAAAACGCCAGACCGGCCTGGGGAATATTGGCCAGAATTCCACCAAAACCAATAGGTACCAGCAGTAGAGGCTCAAATTGCTTGCGGATGGCCAGATACAGCAACCCAAAGCCCACCAGAATCATAACGAACTCTCCGGCGGTAAGGTTGTATAACCCGGAGCCCTCCCAGAGCGTTAATAGCTTTTCCATGGCATATTTCTCGACCAGACTTTTCTCTTTGAGAGACCTCTGTAAGAGGTCTCCCTAACGCTTTTTATTAAGCCAGGGCAAGCAGGGTATCACCCACCGCTACACTGTCACCTTCACGCACATCAACCGACGTCACCTGTCCGGAACGCGGGGCACGAACTTCCGTTTCCATTTTCATGGCTTCAAGAATAAGCAACACATCACCTTCTTGAATATGCTGCCCCGGTATGACATTCACCTTCCAGATATTACCGGCCAGTGGTGCGGGCATTGGCTCACCTTCAGAGGCTGATGTGGTTGTCGCTTCAGGTTGGGCTGTCGGCGCTGAAACCGGAGCCAGCATGGAAGAAACATCACCACCTTCTGAAACCTGAACGGTATAGGCATTGCCATTAACGCGAACGGTATAAACAGAATCCTCCGTTGGAGGAGCCACGGAAGTTGCCTGGGCAGCAGGCTTCACTTCCGGTTCGGTCCCGGGAGCAGGTTCGAAAGCATCAGGGTTACCGCGATTCTGCAGGAACTTCAGACCAACCTGCGGGAACAGGGCGTAGGTCAGAACATCATCCACGGTCTGATCCGCCAGATTGATGCCCTTCTCTTTGGCCAGGCCATGGAGTTCAGCAGTCAGTTCTTCAAATTCAGCTTCAAGCAGATCTGCCGGACGACAGGTAATCGCTATCTTACCCTCCAGCACTCTGTCCTGAAGACTTTGGTTAAACGGTGCCGGTGTAGCACCGTACTCACCTGTTAAAATCCCCCGGGTCTCTTTGGAGATGGTTTTATAGCGCTCACCGGTCAGTACATTGAGAACCGCCTGGGTGCCAACAATCTGGGAAGTGGGCGTGACCAGTGGAATCATCCCCAGGTCTTCACGAACTCTTGGAATCTCCTGCAGCACTTCATCAAACTTATCACTGGCCCCCTGCTCTTTCAGCTGACTTTCCATATTGGTCAGCATGCCACCGGGTACCTGAGCAATAAGGATTCTGGAGTCAACGCCACGGAGTTGACCTTCAAACTTCGCGTATTTTTTTCGGACCACCCGGAAGTAAGCAGCCACTTCTTCCAGCTTGTGCAGATCAAGCCCGGTATCACGCTCAGTCCCCTGCAATGCAGCAACGATAGCCTCAGTTGGCGAATGTCCATAGGTCATCGACATGGAAGAGATGGCCGTATCAACACGATCAACACCGGCTTCAACGGCCTTGAGCAGTGACATGGAAGAAAGGCCGGAGGTGGCATGGCAGTGCAGCTGAATTTCCAGGTCCGTTTCTCGCTTTAATCGGGAAACCAGCTCATACACGTCAGTCGGCGTAATAATGCCGGACATGTCCTTAATGCACAGAGAATCCGCACCCAGATCCTCGATCTCTTTGGCCAGAGAGACCCAGCTATCCATGGTATGAACCGGACTGGTGGTGTAAGAGATCGTCCCCTGGGCATGAGCACCCTGCTTCTTCACCGCTTTCATTGCCTGCATCAGGTTACGGGGATCGTTCATGGCATCAAATACCCGGAACACATCCATACCATTGGCAACGGCACGCTCAACAAATTTATCCACGACATCGTCAGCATAGTGACGGTATCCCAGCAGATTCTGTCCCCTTAACAGCATCTGCTGAGGGGTCCTGGGCATGGCTTTTTTCAGCTCGCGCAACCGCTCCCAGGGGTCTTCTCCCAGGAAGCGGATACAGGCATCAAAGGTGGCACCACCCCAGGTTTCGAGAGACCAGTAGCCGATCTGATCCAGCTGTTCTGCGATCGGCAACATATCTTCAATGCGAAGACGGGTAGCAAACAGTGACTGATGGGCATCCCTCAACACCACATCGGTAATACCCAGCGGCTTTTTATTGGCTAATGGCTTTTGTACGTCAGACATAACCCTTCTTTATCCCCCGGTTATTGGCGTTTTTCTGCTTGAGCTTTTTTTGTTCTGTGCATTTGAATGGCTGCACTGATAACAGCAATCAGTTCACCCTGATCATCGGATGACGATGGCTGGCTATTCACTGGAATGGGATTGGCTACAGATGGTAACGGTTCCTGAAAATACCGATCGATGATTGTTGACATCAGGCTGGTTGCCAGCACCAATAGCGTCAGAAACAGGAACACAAAACCCATTCCAAAGAGCATCAGGCTGGAACCTTCTGAAATAAGGTCCGATGGATTCATCAAGTAAGTCCTTTGTTTTTTTCAGGCTTGCAGGTCCGGTCAATCCCCTCAGGCAGTTCTGCCCTGCCGGAACCATTGCTGATTATTATTTCCATGAACAGGTTCATGGCTCTTGGCTGTCTTACGCCTCCTGGCTGCGTCAGTATACTACTGAACATTGTGTAATAAGCAATCAGTCATCCGGACTATGTTGTCTATAAAAGAAGCCCAGGACTACCTTCGACAGCATCTCGCAAAAGGAAGGTTGCCTCAGTCCGGAAAAAAATTCACCGACGTAAATCAATAAAAGTTGGCCAACCGATAAAATTGGCCATCCGTTATTAGGGCCTGTCGGACTTAAGACTGTCCTAGGCCGCTCTTGCCAGGTCAGAGCAGAGGATTTCCACAATGCCATCAGCGTCACGGAGGGAGCGGATGCGCTCAAACAGATTCTGGGCTTGCGGATACGCTTTACGCAGATAATTGAGCCACTGCTTCAGACGGGAAGGATGGTATTGCCATTTGCCATTTTGACGATCTCTGTCGCTTAATTGCAGAATCAGCTGCAACACTGAAGACCAGCTCATGGGCTTGACGGATTCGCGAATCATGGTTGTGATATTCGGCGTTACCAGCGAAGGCCGCCCGACCATCAGGTCAGTGCAGCCGGAAGCGTCCATACAGCGCCTGGCATCTTCATGATTCCAGATCTCGCCGTTGGCGATCACCGGAATCCCCAGGTTTTCCCGAATTTTGCCAATGTATTCCCAGTGAGCCGGAGGCCGATAGCCCTCCGCCTTTGTCCGGGCATGCACCGCCAGTTCCGAGGCGCCTGCCTGTTCAATAGCACGGGCGTTTTCCAGGAATAACGACTTGTCTTCATAACCCAGGCGAATTTTAGCCGTCACCGGCAGCTCTGCCGGAACAGCCTCCCGAACCGCCCGGACAATACTGAACAGCTGATCCGGCTCCCGCAGCAAAATTGCCCCGCCCCGGTTTTTATTGACCGTTTTTGACGGACAGCCGAAGTTAATGTCCACTCCGGGCGAGCCAAGTTTCACTGCACGCTGGGCATTCAGTGCCATATATTCCGGGTGACTGCCCAGCAGCTGTAAACGAACAGGTGTACCATTCGAAGTTTTTGCCCCCTGCAACAACTCCGGACAGGTACGATAAAAGACCCGGTTCGGCAACAGCGTATCTGTTACCCGGACAAACTCGGTAACACAGAGATCGAAGGTATTGATGCCGGTGAGCAGATCCCGCATATCGTGATCCATAACGCCTTCCATCGGCGCCAGTATCAACCGCATGGCATGCCTCTTGAGTGAAAAAGCGCCAATTCTACCGTCAGCAGGCCTGATAATAAAATAAGGAGCACTCACAGATAACGCTGACTTCACCTATATGGCTAACCATAAGGAATCGAATATTTATGGTGTATGCCGGAGTCAGGCACGGTGGGAACCAATATATTTTGCTGTGGTCACATAAGTCGCAATGATTCGCACAAGCGCTGCTGCTTACCCTATGCCAGCAGCATTAAATAAATACAAATCAGAGTTAGTTATGGATACGTCTATCAGAAATCTACCAGCCGTTGCGCAACGCCCACAACAGTCAGGGCCTCAGGAACCTCCTGTCGCCACAGAATTTTCAGGGTGGACTGTCTACATCGGTGCCGGTTCCTCAAATATACCCTCACTGCCGCCTACTCATTCGTTGCTCGACCTACCAGGCCCCGATTACTCATGCCTTCCTTCCGCTTGTACTTCAATTGCCAATAACCCGGGGACAGATTTGGTTTCAGGCGATAACCTCCCTGCAACCTTTAAGCGTTGCTTACTCAGGCTGAATGAGGCCTACGATACCAACTTTTCAGAACTGGCTGATACATTAAGCTATTGCGTACCAATGTCGTCAGCAAAGGCCCCATTCTGGAACATATTCCATGAAGTTATCGACCTGCCGTCACTGGAAAGCAACAGTAGTCAAAAAATCCGGGAAACAGGCCAAAAAATACACCAGCTATACATTGATGAACACGATGTTCTCGCTACTAAAAATGCATATTCCAGAATCAGTGAACTCACCATCGTGCTGTGCTTGCACTTCCTCGAGCAAAAGTTCATCCTCGAACATCCGGAGCCAATCCAGCAAAGCTCTGTCGATGTCACCAGGTCGGATGAAGCTTCAACAGACTGTCAACATTTACTGCCTGCCCGGGTCATAAAGACCTTTTTCGAAAAGTTATTATCTGGTATTGATAAATCCGGCAGGGCAGACGCTGGGATAAGAGTTAAAAAATTTATAAAAGATAACCAGCCAGGTTTAAAGAAGGATATGCGCCTTCAGCAGCCTGCCACTGGCCATCTGAAGTTTTCCGGACTGCGTTACGACGATATTCCCGGCGCTACTGTTGCGAAATTATATCATTCTGAACTTAGTGACCATTCACGTAATTTCTCTATCGATCTGTACGGTTTAATAGAAGCATTAGGTCAAACGCAGAGCCGAAGCTGGCCCCCTGTTACCCATGACCCTCTGCATTGTGCCATACACAGAGTTGCCTACGAAACATACAAACCAAAACTTGAACCGATAAATTTCTTCAAGAACAGGCTGGAGCCCTTCAGAGATCGGAATGCACGAACTCTGCTGGAATTAATAGAATACTTTCGAAACCGGTTTGCCTGGAAGCACCGCAATGGGCCAACCCGTGAAGCCCCAGAAATGGGTGAAAAATATAATGTTGTTCATCAAGCCCTTCAGGAATCATCCGCTGGCATCGGTCAGGGCAGTAGGACCATGAAAGACGAGCTCAGAAGATTCCTGGAACTCTGCTGTACTAATAATACGAGGGTAAAACAAAGGCTAGAAAGTTTTTTTAATAAAACGTGACGCCATTATATTATCCCGGATCTGGTACATGGTCAGAAAGAACCTTGAGCACCACTGCCACTACCAGGAGACTGTTCTCGGGCAGTCTCCTTGCTCATGGTTCTTTACCCGATAGTCGGCACTGACTATGCTTGCAGCTTTTCGCCTGATATTGAATATTGAAACAGAAAGCCGTGTCCAATCATCCACCAAACCATCCGAATCACACCATCACTGCTGATATCCAGTGGGAAAATGGCCTGCCAATCTCCACCCGGTTTAATGATGTCTACTTTTCCCGGGCCTCGGGTATTGCCGAAACACGCCATGTGTTCCTGGAACATAATCATCTCCCCGGGCGGTTTCGTCAACTGGTACCCGGTACCACGTTCACCATTGGCGAAACCGGCTTTGGCACTGGTCTGAACTTCCTCTGTGCCTGGCAGCTCTTTCTGGAAAAGGCCCCTGATAACACCTCTCTGGTCTTTATCAGCACGGAGAAGTATCCACTCCAGCAGGATGACCTGCAAAAAGCACTCAATGTGTTTGAGGAGCTGACACCTCTGGCCAACAGAATGATCAGCGCCTATCAATTGAGTGAGGAAAATATCGACCTGCAATTTTCAGACCGCGCATCAGGCAAACACATCCGTCTTCATATTTTGATTGGTGATGTGCTGGACACATTGCCTCATATCAACGAGAAGGTTGACGCCTGGTTTCTCGATGGCTTTGCCCCGGCCAAAAATCCGGATATGTGGCAACCCAAACTGTTCCAGACCCTGAAAGCCAAAAGCCATGAGCAATCAACCTACGCCACCTTCACTGCGGCCAGACTGGTTCGGGACGGGCTGACGGAGGCAGGCTTCTCAGTGACCAAACAACCGGGCTTT
>NZ_JBLYNS010000145.1:0-11625 GCF_049310205.1 Endozoicomonas sp. ALC013
ATCAAAATGTTGTATTTGTTATCCAGAATGGCATAATGCGACAGGTTGATATGGGGCTATAGCTCAGCTGGGAGAGCGCAACACTGGCAGTGTTGAGGTCAGCGGTTCGATCCCGCTTAGCTCCACCATTTCTATTGCGGTAATTACTCGGTTGTTAGACCACGCTTTTTCCAGGGTGGCGTCACGCTTTCTTGTGACAAGAGTGCATGCTTTTTTCCAAATCTAGAGCTTAAGTGATGACTGCATCATTTAAGTCAGGAGGTTTTGCGTCCCCTTCGTCTAGTGGCCTAGGACACCGCCCTTTCACGGCGGTAACAGGGGTTCGAGTCCCCTAGGGGACGCCACTTATTCTCTTTCAGAGAGTCGGGGCTGAAAAAATCTTAAAATCACCTTCGCAGTCAGAATAGCTCAGTTGGCAGAATACAGCGCTTGCCAGCGTTGAGGTAGAACTTACTTGTTACAAGAGTCAGCCTCATTTAAACATCCAATCAAAAAAAATCAGCCTGATGGCTGATTTTTTTTGTGTGAATTTTCTTGTTCCCCTTTACCCACCAATCCTTTGTCTTACTCTGACTTGGATCGATCTCTGGCTTAAGTGAGCCTTAACGAGTCTGGGACTGACGTCTCTGCTTTTTCAGAGCTTTAAAGCCTTCTTTCAGTAAATCAACCAGCTTAAAGTCATTCTTGGCCGCATACACCTTGAATTCCCTGGAAAACTCAGGAGATACTCGGAAGCTGAGCCCGACCCATTCATCATTGGATGATTTGGCTTGCTGCTTATTTTTTGTGGTGGTGCTTTTGGGTTGTGCTTTCTGTCTGGGCATGGTCTTCCCCCATTCTTTTTTGTTTAGAGTTGTGTGGATTTATCGTCAAAAGTACTAAAGAGTTTAGAAGAAACGGGGGATTTCGCTGCTTTTGATGTTTTGAGAGGGGGGATTCTGGCTTGAGAGGTTCTGGCGAAGGGGGATAGGCACCGGCAAATGCCGGTGCCTGGCTCTGATTACAGCACGTCGATACTGCTCAGGTCATTATGGGCTTGCTCAAGACGGGAGATCATGGACTCCTGGCCAGCTCGCAGCCAAACCCGTGGGTCGTAGAACTTCTTGTTTGGCTTGTCGGCACCTTCAGGGTTGCCCAGCTGGCCCTGCAGGTAAGCTTCGTTCTTCTTGTAGTAGTTCAGAACGCCTTCCCAGCACGCCCATTGGGTGTCTGTGTCGATGTTCATCTTTACTACGCCGTAAGAGACGGATTCACGGATCTCTTCCAGGGTAGAGCCGGAGCCGCCGTGGAATACGAAGTTCAGTGACTTGGCCGGAAGGCCGAACTTCTCAGAGCAGTACTTCTGGGAGTTGTCGAGAATCTTCGGTGTCAGCTGAACGTTACCTGGCTTGTATACGCCGTGAACGTTGCCGAAAGAAGCGGCGATGGTGAAGCGGTGACTGATCTTGCTCAGAATTTCGTAAGCGTAGGCTACGTCTTCTGGCTGGGTGTACAGCATGGAGCTGTCCATGTGAGAGTTGTCAACGCCGTCTTCTTCACCGCCAGTGCAGCCCAGTTCGAACTCCAGTGTCATGTCCATCTTGGCCATACGCGTCAGGTATTCGGCGCAGGTGGCAATGTTTTCTTCCAGAGACTCTTCAGACAGGTCGATCATGTGCGAAGAGAACAGTGGCTTGCCGTGCTGCTCGTAAAACTCTTCACCCGCAGTCAGCAGAGCATCGATCCATGGCAGCAGTTTGCGTGCGGCGTGGTCAGTGTGAAGGATTACAGGGATGCCGTAAGCTTCAGCAACTGCGTGGACGTATTTTGCACCGGCAATGGCACCCAGGGCACCGGCAGGGTCAGTCTTCAGGCCTTTACCTGAGAAGAAGGACGCACCACCGTTGGAGAACTGAATGATAACAGGAGACTTCACTTTTGCCGCAGCTTCAAGAACTGCGTTGATTGAATCGGTACCAACAACGTTCACTGCTGGCAGCGCAAACTCACCGGCCTTGGCAGCTTCAAAGATTTTCTGAACGTCATCGCCGGTAACTACGCCTGGCTTTACCAGGTCCAGGATTTTTTGGGACATGTGGCTGATTCTTCCTCGATCAGGGGTTAACAGTGTGTTTCAGTTTGAGTACCGTGTCTGGTCAGGACTTCTATTCTTGCAGCTGCCTGAGCATAGCGACATAACCGAATCGTTCGGCATTTTGTCATCAGGGCTGAGAAATTCCGGATTAGACACTTCAAATCCTTGCTAATGATACGGAAAGGTTACAACAGGTAAAGCCTTTTTTCCTGATTAATAAAAAACTATGGCGGGGGGATTTTATAACTGTTGTTTATTGTTGTCTGTTTCTGTTTTTTTCAATGTGGTTGTGTTTTTTTCAGTGGCCGGATTTTGAAAGTGTTGTTTCAGTTTATTGGTTTTTATTGAGAAGGCCGTTTTTTAACAGTTTTTCCGAAGATTTAGTCTGGAAAAAAGCATGTCAATGTATGAATGCTGTTGATCTATTTTGGTCCTCTTTTGGCAAAAAAAATCAATAGTGGTTTTTTGATTTGAATCAGTTTTTTTGAGGTTTTCTTGTGTTGTAATGCTGAAGACAGAGAGCGATATATACCTTAAGTCAAATAAAAAATATTTTTAAATAATTATTTGGAATAAAAATTTTGTGATACCCAATGAACTTGCAAAGCCTAACGCAGGCAATTTTATCGAAGTTGAGAGTTTACCAATAAATGGCAATGGTCAGGCATTAATACTCAGGATGCACTATCTTGAGGAGGTTGAAATAGAAGACGGAGACCTGATGATTGCCAGCTTATTAAACAGCATTTCTATTCTGGGCAAAGATATAAAAAAACAGCCTCGGAATAATAGATAGTTTTTTTAAAGGTTATCTTGGTTAACTACTAGATAGAGGGCGATAATCATGGCCGGAAAAAAGCAGGCTGGAAAAACTGTAAATAAAGATGCAGTTGTTCAGGATGTTGATGCTCAGATTAATGCGTTAATTGAGCGGGCAATGGTGGCAAGGGAGAAGTTTCTCAAGCTGACTCAGGAAGATGTCGACAGGGTCACCAGGGCTATGGCTCTGGCGGGTCAGGCAGCTCATATGGAGCTGGCTCGAATGGCTGTTGAGGAGACCGGTCGTGGTATCCTGGAAGATAAGGTGACCAAAAACATCTTTGCCACCGAATATGTTTACCACTCCATCAAATACGATAAGACCGTAGGCGTTATTGAAGACAACGCCGAAGAAGATTTCATGCTGGTTGCTGAGCCTGTAGGCATTGTGTGTGGGGTGACTCCGGTGACTAACCCGACCTCCACCACCATGTTCAAGTCCATTATTTCTACCAAAACCCGTAACCCGATTATTTTTGCCTTCCACCCCTCCGCTCAGAAATGTTCCAGTGAAGCTGCCCGGATTGTTCGCGATGCGGCGGTTGCGGCCGGTGCCCCTGAAGACTGTGTGCTGTGGGTCGAGTACCCTTCCATTGAAGCGACTCAGAAGCTGATGACGCACCCTGAAGTCGCCGTTATTCTGGCGACCGGTGGCTCCGGCATGGTGCGCGCAGCCTACTCTTCCGGTAAGCCTGCCCTGGGCGTAGGTTCTGGTAACGTACCTTGCATTATTGACCAGTCTGCAGATATCAAGCAGGCCTGTAATGACCTGGTGATGTCCAAGAGCTTCGATAATGGCATGATCTGCGCTTCTGAGCAGGCCGCGATTGTGCATCAGGCGGTCTATAAAGCGGTGGTCAAAGAGCTGAAGTCCCAGAATGTTTACTTCACTACGCCAGAGGAAACCAGTCGACTGGCTGAAGTTGTCATTCATGACGGGCATGTCAACAGTAAGATTGTCGGTATGAAGCCGTCTTATATTGCCGAACTCGCCGGTATCAAGGTGCCTGGGAATACTCGTATTCTGGCTGCAGAAATTGAAGGTGTCGGTCCTGAGTTTCCGCTGTCCCGGGAAAAGCTCTCTCCGGTTCTGGGAGTGCTTAAGGCGAAAGATACCCATCATGCTGTTGAGCTGGCGGATCAAATGCTCAATTTTGGTGGTCTTGGACACTCTGCCGTGTTGCATGCCCAGGATAACCAGGTGATTGATGAGTTCTCTCTGGCCATGAAAGCCGGTCGTATCATTATCAACTCACCCAGTACCCACGGTGCCATTGGTGATATTTACAACACCAATATGCCTTCCCTGACTCTGGGTTGTGGTACCTACGGTGGTAACAGTACCACCTCCAACGTATCTGCGGTAAACCTGATCAATGTCAAGCGTGTTGCCAAGCGCCGGGTCAACATGCAGTGGTTTAAGCTTCCCAGAAAGATTTACTTCGAGGCCAACTCTCTTCAGTACCTTGAAAAGATGCAGGACATCTCTCGTGTATTTATTGTTACTGATGAGATTATTCAGTCCCTGGGTTATGTCGATAAAATCCTTTACCACCTGAGAAAGCGTACAACGCCGGTTCAGGTTGAAATTTTTAATCAGGTTGAGCCTGATCCAAGTCTGGAAACCGTCCGCAATGGTGCCCGGGAAATGGCACGGTTTAATCCGGATGTGATTATTGCCCTGGGCGGTGGTTCACCCATTGATGCAGCCAAGGGAATGTGGCTTTTCTATGAACAGCCGGATGCTGACTTTGCCGGTATGGCCCAGAAATTCCTGGATATCCGCAAGCGCGTCTACAAGTTCCCGCATCTGGGTAAGAAGGCGAAGCTGGTTGCGATTCCGACCACTTCCGGTACCGGTTCTGAGGTAACGTCCTTCGCTGTTATTACCGATAAGGAAAAAGGGGCCAAGTACCCACTGGCTGACTATGAGCTGACTCCGGATGTGGCCATTATTGATCCTAACCTGGTACTGACTGTTCCGAAGAAAGTGACAGCAGATACCGGCCTGGATGTGCTGACTCACGCCATGGAAGCTTATGTGTCGATCATGGCTTCAGATTACACCGATGCTCTGGCGATGAAAGCGATTCAGCTGGTCTTCGATTATCTGCCGCAGTCTTATGAAACCGCTGACCGAAAAGCCCGCGAGAAAATGCACAATGCGTCCTGTATTGCCGGCATGGCATTTGCCAACGCCTTCCTGGGCGTCAACCATGCGATTGCCCATAAGCTGGGTAATGAATTGCATATTTCTCACGGCCAGGCCAATGCGGTATTATTGCCTCACGTGATTGAGTATAACGGCTGCCCTAATCCCACCAAGGTGGCATCATTCCCGAAATATCAGTATTACATTGCCCACGAGAAGTATGCTGAGATTGCCAAAATGCTGGGCCTGCCCGCCAAGACGCCGGAAGAGGGCGTTAAATCCCTGGCCAATGCGGTTCGTGATTTGATGAAGCGCCTGGATATGCCTGCGTCCCTTCAGGAGATTGGTGTGGATGAGTCGCTGTTCAAGAGTAAAATCAGCATGCTGGCTAACCACGCCTTTGAAGATCAGACCACAACGGCGAATCCTCGTTTGCCATTGATTTCCGAGCTTGAGGCACTGCTCACCAAGGCTTATTACGGCAAATAACCTTCGTCTGAAATAGGTCGTATGCCTCTAATCAGAGCTTGGTTAGAGGCATTTTTTTTTAAGTAGTTGTTATTGGCTGTGGGTTAGTCCATCCCAGAAGGCTTTCATTTTGTCCATCAGAGACTGGCCTGCATCTTTTGCCTGTGTGGCAAGTTTTCCCGCTGACTCCTTGCCTTGTTCCAGTTCACAGGCAGTTCGCTCTCCCAGGCATTGTGCTTTGCAAGTGCTGTTGTCCTGCTCATTGATAAGACTCGATGCCTTGCATTTGGCTGCACAAACCGATTGCTTTTGCTCGCAATTCAGCACTTCGGCGGTGATCGTGGAAGAAAAAATCAGCATCCCGACAATAAATAGCTGTTTCATAAAAGACCAATATTAATAAACGATAAGAAGAATGATATTACCAGTTTACTTGATGTTGAGGGTCTGGGTATCAGCAGAAAAATCGATTTGTTGTGTTCTGTGATGTTATTGAGTGTTTAATTTTTTTGGGCCTGTTTCTGCGGTTATATTTTTTATTTATAAAAAATGAAATATTTGATGAATCTAATCATAACCAGTCAGATTGCCTGGCGTTTAAAAATGACTGATTACAAAAAAATTACATTTTTCTGGTGGTGAAAGGATCATACATTTACTGATGTCTTGCTTTCTGTCTTGTAACTATGTTTTTTTGGTTGTTGTTTTTTGATGGGATGGAACAGTTGTCTCTGTTGGTGTGCTTGTTAATGGATTATATTGCTTAAAATTGGTTTTTTTTGTTTTTTTGCTTTCAACCCTGAGTTACGGCAGCTTTGAGATATTTTAAGCGTATCTCTTCAGATACGTAGGTGGTTTCTGTCGTTTTTTTATTGTTGAATAGTTCGTCAGAGTCTTGTGATTAGAACTCTGTGGTCACCGATTCATGTTCATATTTGATAATGTCGATAAATAAGATCTTGCATTGGTGTAGCGGTGAGTGGGCCTGTAACGGGCTTGACTAGGGGGATTACAGTCCGCATTATCCATTTAGGTAAAGGTGCTGATCTGAATGTATGATGACAACGGATCTTGCTGACTGGCTAAGACAGCGTAATAGCGTGGTTCGTTGGGAGTACATATAAGAATTCGGAATCAATCAAAACTGTGACGGCTTTGCTGAATTCCGGTTTTTCGATCAAACTCTATATCACACTGGTGACCTATGAAGCTAACCAGTGGCTTCGACAATCGGTTGATCCCGGATGAGAAGCGGTGTGAAATTATGTGTTATGTATTGTTTTATTTTGCATATTTGTAACTTCGTACCACCAAGAAGTCAACCCTTGTCCGTAAGTTTATGTGCTTCAGGGATACAAGTCCTGTGGAGTGGATTTCGAAATGCGACAGCTAATCAATGTTGTTGTTTGTTTTTAGTGGTGCTGTGACTGGGTAAAATCTGTGATCTGCCGTTAAACCCTGTAGTTAGGTGTTTGGGGTTTGCGATAGGTGTATTTACTGTGCTGCATTCGCTGACGAAATCCTTTTTACTAGAGGCAGGGCGGTAATTCCGCTTTGATTAACGGTATTGGAGACATCATGATCAAGATTGCTATTAATGGCTACGGCCGTATCGGTCGCAACGTACTGCGCGCACTCTACGAAGCTGGCCGTCGCGATGAATACCAGATTGTTGCCATTAATGATCTGGGTGACACCAAAATCAATACTCACCTGACTAAGTACGACACCGTTCATGGCCGTTTCAACGCACAGGTTGAAGAAGGCGAAGGTGCTCTGTTCGTAAACGGTGATGAAATCAAGACTTTCTCTGAGCGTGACCCTTCCAAGCTGCCATGGGGCGAGCTGGGTGTTGACGTTGTCTTTGAATGTACTGGTGTTTTCCGTTCCAAAGATTCCTGCAAGCCACACCTGGATGCTGGTGCCAAGAAAGTTATCATTTCTGCGCCTGGCTCAAACGTTGACGCTACCATCGTTTACGGTGTGAACCACGACACTCTGACTGCAGATATGACCGTTATTTCTAACGCATCCTGCACCACTAACTGTCTGGCTCCTATCGCCAAGCCTCTGAACGATGCTCTGGGCATTGATAAGGGTCTGATGACCACTATCCACGCTTACACCAACGACCAGCGTCTGAGCGATGTATACCACTCTGACCTGTACCGTGCCCGTGCCGCTGCCATGAACATGATTCCAACCGCTACCGGTGCTGCTGCTGCTGTGGGTGAAGTTGTTCCTGAACTGAAAGGCAAGTTCGACGGCATGGCGGTTCGCGTACCGACCATCAACGTCTCTCTGGTGGACCTGAGCTTCGTTGCTGCACGTGAAACCACCGTTGAAGAAGTGAACGAAATCATTGCTATTGCTGCCAAGTCCAACCCGGCCATGGCAACTGTTCTGTCTGTGAACAACGAAGAGCTGGTTTCCATGGACTTCAACCACAGTCCGTTCTCTTCCAACTTCGATGCTACTCAGACTCGTGTTCTGGGCAACCTGGTTAAGGTTATGTCCTGGTACGACAACGAGTGGGGCTTCTCCAACCGTATGCTGGATACGGCCAAGGCCCTGATGAACGCGTAAGGCATTCACCCAGTGAACTCAACACAGGCTCGTTTAACGGGCCTGTGCTGGTTACGATAAATGATATACGTTGGCTGTTGGTAAACAAAGAGAAGACAGTGCTACGGGGCAAGATGGCTCCTATACTCTAACGGCACTTTCTTCTTTTGTTTGCACTCCGTTCAATACATTTGTCCTGCAGAGCAGAGGTGTACAGGTTGTGAACGGCTGCCATGCACATCATTAATCCATTAAGTAGTTGGCCAAATTTCATTTGGTTAACTACTTAAGGCCTGTCGCTTGCTGTAGACTCCGGTGGAGGCTGAAGGCTCCCACGACAGCGGCGGGTTCACAAGCGAGAGGATTATTATGCTCAGACGCACAAAAATTGTCGCAACCCTGGGACCTGCAACAGAATCTGAAGAACAATTGCAAAAGCTTATTGAAGCTGGCGTCAACGTTGTTCGCCTCAACTTCTCCCACGGTGATCCGGAAGATCACAAAGCCCGTGCCAAAACCATTCGTGAAATTGCTGCAAGGCTGAACCGTCCGGTTGCTATCCTGGGTGATCTGCAGGGGCCAAAGATTCGCATTGGCCGTTTCCAGAATGGCAAGATTCACCTTCCGGATGGCGCAACCTTTCACCTGGATGCCAGCCTTCCCATTGATGACGGCGATGAAACCCAGGTGGGGCTCGGTTATAAAGATCTGCCAAACGACTGCAAGGTTGGTGACATACTGCTGCTTGATGACGGGCGGATCAGCCTGGAAGTCATGGCTATTGATGGTCCGAGCATAAAGACCAAAGCGATCAATGGCGGTGAGCTGTCCAACAACAAGGGCATTAACCTTCAGGGTGGTGGTCTTTCTGCGGCGGCATTAACGGAAAAAGATAAGCAGGACATTCTTCTGGCGGCTGAGCTGGAAGTGGACTATCTGGCAGTATCTTTTGTCCGTCATGCCAGCGATGTTGAAGAAGCCCGTCGTCTACTCCATGAAGCTGGCGGAACCGCCGCTATACTGTCCAAGATTGAGCGGGCCGAGGTGGTGAACGACCATGACCTGCTGGCTGAAATTATTTCCGCATCCGATGCCGTGATGGTTGCCCGTGGTGACCTGGGTGTCGAAATTGGTGATCCTGAGCTGATTGGTGCCCAGAAGCACATGATCAGTGAAGCCCGTCGTCTGAATAAACCGGTCATTACCGCCACTCAGATGATGGAGTCCATGATTCACAACACGCAACCAACCCGGGCAGAAGTGTTTGACGTCGCCAATGCGGTACTGGATGGCACTGATGCCGTGATGTTATCCGGTGAAACCGCCACCGGTAAGCGCCCGGATGAAGTGGTCAAGGCCATGAGTCGCATTTGTCTCGGTGCTGAAAAACAGTCCGTTGAGTACATGACGGAGCGCCGCATTGGTCAGTTTACCAATATTGATGAGGCCATCGCTCAGGCAACCCTGTTTGCAGCTAACCATCAGAGTGACATTAAGGCCATCGTCTGTCTGACGAAAAGTGGTGCCACACCGCTGTGGATGTCCAGAATCAATACCCGCCTTCCTATTTTTGCCCTGACGCGTTACCAGACTACCGAGCGCCGGGTTGCCCTGTATCGTGGCGTGGAAGCGGTGGCTTTTGACAGTGGTACTGAGTACGGCCCGGAAGTCAATGGACGTGCAATTAATGTCCTCAAAGAGCTTGGTCTTTTGGAAGCAGGCGACAAGATTATTCTGACCAAAGGCGAAAGTCAGGAAATCGAAGGTGGTACCAACACCATGCAGATTATCAGCGTAAGCTGAGTCAACAGAACCTATTTATTTCTAATTGCTTTACCAGCAGTTAGGCACTTGGAAGGAGAAGAGCCTGGCATGACCGAATTAAAGAGAGTCGGAGTTTTGACTTCCGGGGGCGACGCTCCCGGTATGAATGCGGCCATCCGTGCCGCTGTTCGTGCCTGCATTTACTACGGTATTGTTCCCGTAGTGATTCAGGAAGGCTACAAAGGGTTGATTGAAAACCGTATGGAAGTGGCGGATGCCCGGACGGTTGCCAATATCATTAATCAGGGGGGGACCTTCCTGAAATCAGCCCGCTGTCAGGAGTTCCGCACCAAAGAAGGCCGTGTAAAGGCTTACGAAAATGCCCGGGCTGCTGAGCTGGATGGTTTGGTGGTGATCGGTGGTGATGGTTCATTCACCGGTGCCATGCTGCTGGAAGAAGAGCATGGTCTGCCCTGTATTGGCGTTCCCGGTACCATCGATAATGACATTTACGGGACAGACTTCACCATCGGTTATGACACAGCCCTGAATACCGTTGTCGAAGCCATCGATAAGATTCGTGATACTGCAACTTCTCACAACCGCCTGTTCTTCATTGAAGTGATGGGCCGTGATGCCGGCTTTATTGCTCTGAACACGGGTATTGCTTCCGGTGCAGAGGATATCCTGATTCCTGAGCAGGAAAAGACGGTTGAAGTGTTCATGGAATCTTTGCAGAAGAGTGGCCGTGCGGGCAAAACCTCCAGCATTATTGTGGTTGCTGAAGGTGATCGCAGTGGCGGTGTTTTTGAACTGTCCCGCGCTGTGGAAGAAAACTTTCCTGAATATGAAGTGAAGGTTACCGTGCTGGGGCATATCCAGCGTGGTGGCAAGCCTACCTGCTTTGACCGTGTTCTGGCCAGTCGTCTTGGTGTTGCTGCTGTAGAAGCGCTGCGCAATGGCGACAGTGGTATTATGGTCGGCGTTCGTGACCAGCAGGTGGTGAAAACCCCGCTGGAAAGAGCAATCAGTAAGCACAACCAGATTGACAATCACCTGATGAAAGTGGCTGAAATCGTTTCGGTTTGATTCTCTGGTGTCCAATGGTTGAATGCTGATCAGCAGATGACTAAAGTTCTTTAAGTCGGAAAAGCCTCTGAACAAGAGGCTTTTTGCTTTCCTCCCAGCCGGTATCAGCCGGTCCCGCATCTGTGAAGCGATCTCATGCCACGAGCAAGCTTCACAGAAGATTGTTGTAACAGCCGCAGGTAACAGTTATGGCTATCTTTGACTCTCTCAAAAAAAGTCTGGGCTTTGGCTCGAATGAGGGAACAGTCCTGAAGGCACCTTTGACGGGTAAGATTGTTCCCATAGAGGACGTTCCGGATCCGGTGTTTGCCGACAAGGTGGTGGGAGATGGTCTGGCCATTGGTCCAACCGGGCATATTATGGTCGCGCCCTGTGATGGTGTGATTGGCAAGATTTTTGAAACCAATCATGCTTTCAGTATGGAAACCCCCTCGGGCGTTGAGCTGTTTGTCCATTTTGGCATTGACACCGTGGAGCTGAAAGGGGAGGGCTTTAAACGGATAGCGACAGAAGGGCAGCGGATTAAAGCGGGTGATCCTGTGGTTGAAGTGGATCTTACTTTGCTGAAGGAAAAGGCGAGAAGTGTGGTAACGCCCATTGTGATCTCCAATATGGATGATGTCAGTCATCTGGAGAAGTCCACAGGGAATGTGCAGGCTGGGACTGATACGCTGTTGACTGTATATATGAAGTG
>NZ_JBLYNS010000146.1:0-11609 GCF_049310205.1 Endozoicomonas sp. ALC013
TAGTTATAACCTTTGATATAGCCGCCAGTCTCATCAAATGACTTTGCCGCAGGCAGTGTTGCAGAAGCCTTTAGCAACGGCTTGACCGAATTAATCGTACTGCGATGAAGTGAAAAAGCGTTCCTGGCGTTTGAGGTTGAGCGCAGTGTTGGCCGGTTGTTGGCTTCGGGTTTCATGGGGTTGCCTGCAATGTTGGCTGGTCTGATGACATGATCGAGGTTAGCAATATCGGCCGGATAATTGGAGTCTGAAATTGTAGGTATGACGGGGCTTCGCGTTGTGTTTTGTCAATAAAACGAGATGTCCGGAGAGTTTGCTGGCTCTCGTTCAAGAGCCAGCTGATGATTAATTATTCAGTGAATGGCAGTTTGGCCAGGGTCATAAAATGGGCCAGGGTTTTGCTGAGTTCAAAGGCATCCTCACTCCCGGCCAGCTCTCTGATTGAGTGCATGCCGAAGGTTGGCAGCCCGAGATCCAGTGTGCGTACGCCTAGTACGCCAGCAGTCAGTGGGCCAATGGTACTGCCACAGGCCATATCGGTACGGGTAACAAAGTGCTGAACTTTGCTGCCGCTGGCCTGGCAAAGGGTGCGGTAAAGGGCCGAGGTTTCATCATTGGTGGCATAACGCTGGTTGGCGTTGACTTTGATGACTGCCCCATGATTCAGTTTCGGTGCGTGATGCTCGTCATGCTTGCTGGCATAGTTGGGGTGGATGCCGTGGGCATTATCCGTTGAAATCAGCATGGAGCGGTTCATGGCCCGGGTCAGTGCCTCACCGGTGCCATACATTCTTTCCAGTACGCTCTTCAGGAAAGGCCCCTGGGCTCCGGTGGTTGAGACACTGCCCACCTCTTCATGGTCATTGCATACCAACAGGGCTGTGGTGTCTGATGGTTGATGATTGAGCAGAGACTCCAGACCCACATAGCAGCTGAGCAGATTATCCAGGCGGGCACTGGCGATAAAGTCACCGTTCAGGCCAATAACGGCAGCACTTTGGGTGTCATAGAAAGAGAGGTCGTATTCCATCACTTGCTGACAGTCGCTGTGCCCTTGACGTATCAGCTCTTGTTTCAGCAGTTCACGGAAATCGACGGTTTCGCCATCGGCCAGTTGAAAAAGGATCGGTGGGATATCGGTTTGTGGATTGACGGCACGGCCACTATTGACCTCGCGGTCCAGGTGAATAGCCAGGCTGGGGATAATGGCGACTGCACGCTCAAAATTGATCAGTTGCTGGCAAAGCTGTTGCTGATCGTTGAGGTATTGGACACGGCCGGCGAGGGAGAGGTCACGGTCAAACCATGGGTTTAACAGGACGCCACCATAAACCTCAACACCCAGCTGAAAATAGCTGTGCTTATTTAACTCTGGCTGTGGTTTTACTTTCAGGCAGGGCGAGTCGGTGTGTGCCCCTACCATTCTGGCACCCAGCTCAGGTTTGCCCATGGTAAAGGCAATGATGGATGATCCGTTACGGGTTACGTAATATTTTCCGCCCTCTTTGAGAGACCAGGATTCGGACTCACTCAATGGCTGGAAGCCCGCTTTCTGTAGTTTGGCCACCATGGTGGCTACTGCATGATAAGGGGTCGGAGAAGCATTGAGGAACTGGATAAGCTCCTGATTAAAGTGTTCTTTGCTCATGGCGCTACCTTGCAATGTAAGCGGTGATCTTACTACAAAGATAGGTTTTATTTCATTGTTGAAACTGACCTGTTGCAGGATTGGATAATGCTGCCTGAGCCCACTAAAGTAAGTGGCTGTATGAACTTGTTGTTGATTGCTCTGTCTAAAAAGAATAATACGAATGAATTTACCCAAATGAATGAAATAAGCATGATCCCTCAAACATCTGCTGAAAACCCTTGCCTCATTTGCTTTGAGGATTTTTCCCAAGAGCCTGACCATGCATTATCTACCCTGAAGTGTGGGCACGCCTTCGGTCGTTCATGCATTATCGAATGGCGAGAAAGGAACACACGTTGCCCCATGTGCAGGCAAAATTTTTTTCTACCAAAAGAGACTCCTGACGGCAGTTTTACCAGTGCATTGAAGGATCAATTCTACAAAACCCTGTACAATCGAACGGTGTTGGCGTGCACACTTGTTTATGTTGGATTTTTTTTTGCAACCAATCTTGAGGCGTTGGCCCGCTATAATGCCACTGTTGTAGCTGCTGATCTTGCTTGTACCCTCGCCATAAGATACATCTCAGAAGTCAGTGATGATGTAATGTCTGTATTTTTCGGCAGGCTTGGCACTCAAAACAATCACTATCATAATCTGCCCCAAAAAATAGTGACTGAAGGTATTGTCAACTGTTCGCTCATTACTGCCGGTTGGCTAGGTCGGAAATGGCTTTTGGGTTTTTGACCGGGTTAAAGCGATAGGTAGTGATCTCACAAAAAATATGTTTGACTTCATTTTACGGGGGATCAAGAAGTTGTCCAGGAATAGACTGCCCTACGTGGCAACTGCCGTAAGGCAATCTATTCTCGGTCAAGCTCCAAGTGTGGCCAGGCGTTGATATCCATACCGTTTGTGCTGAGTTTGTCGAAGTACGGTGGCACCATCCTTCGACAAGCTCAGGATGAACTGGGTGTACGGGTATGAACGCTTTTCTGCACTAGTTCGGCAGCTGTACATTGACCTCGAGGATAGAACAACCATCCTGAGAGTCCAGCTTGATGTCAATACACTCCTGCTGGATCTCTATGTATTTTTGAATAACCTGAAGAATATCCCGCTCCATGGCTGGCAGAAAATCACGCCCACTTCGACTGCTTCGTTCATGGGCTACTATGATCTGCAGCCTTTCCTTGGCAATCGCGGCGCTGTTATCTTCTTTGCGTGAGCGGAATAGCTGCATAAGACTCATCCTATTCCTCCGAACATGCGCTGTAAGAACCCTTTTTTGACGGGTTCGAGAAAACGGTGTGGTATGTCTTCCCCAAGGAAGCGCGCTACCACATCGTTGTATGCCTGACCGGCATCACTGTCGGTATTGCATACGACGGGTACCCCCTGGTTGGAGGCTTTCAAGACTGAGGTGGACTCAGGAATCACACCAATCAGTGGTATCGCCAGAATTTCCTCGACATCCTGAATATTGAGCATTTCTCCCCGTGTCACCCGCTCAGGATTGTAGCGGGTTACCAGTAGATGCTCTTTGACGGGTTCAAGGTTTTCGACTGCACGACGGGACTTGCTTTGCAAAATACCCAGTATACGGTCAGAGTCCCGGACGGACGACACTTCAGGGTTTGTGGTAATAATGGCTTCATCAGCAAAGTAGAGGGCCATCAGGGCGCCGTGTTCGATACCTGCCGGAGAGTCACAGATGATGTATTCAAAGTCTTTTGCCAGCTGGTTCAGGACTTTTTCAACCCCTGTATGGGTAAGGGCTTCTTTGTCCCGGGTTTGGGATGCTGGCAGAATGGACAGGTTTTCTGTGCGCTTGTCTCTGATCAGCGCCTGATGCAGCTCGGCCTCGCCGTTAATTACGTTGACAAAGTCGTACACGACACGACGCTCGCAGCCCATCAGGAGATCCAGGTTTCTGAGGCCTACGTCAAAGTCAATGACAACTGTCCGGTGACCTTTAAGAGCCAATCCTGTTGCAATGGAAGCACTGGTGGTGGTTTTTCCAACGCCACCTTTTCCAGAAGTCACAACAATAATACGAGCCAAGGTGAAATCCTGTCATAAATCAAGAACTGAACTATTGTCCAGTATTTCTTAAAGTTTCTTTATGTGCAAGCTTTGTGCCTCGAGGGATACAATAACACTGCCGCCCCAGAGGGGATCACTGTTACTGGCTGCTGAGGGCATTTTATACTGACCGTTGATGGAAATGAGTTCGGCTTCAAACTGCAGGCAGAAAATACGGGCGTCAGTATTACCATTGACACCTGCCAGGGCCCGGCCGCGTAATGGACCATAGACGTGTATATTACCGGCGGCCAGAAGTTCTGCACCGGAACTGACCGGGCTGGTAATGACCAGATCGCCCTCGGCATAGACCTGCTGACCAGAGCGGATCGGATGTTCTATAAGTGTGGTCTTATGAATGACTGGTGATGTTTGCGTCTGGTTGGCACTCTCTGCTGCAGCGGGACTGGCGGTGTGGGATTTCTGCATGATGACCACATTGGTTTCAACATGGCTTTCCACATGAGCAGCAGAATTTTCTTCTGACCGGTTCCGTTGCCTTGGTGACGGGAGCCAGGGAATGCCTGCCATCATGGCGTCCTGTTTATGGCTTTCCTGGCCGCCGCGAACAGCAATCAGGATCAGGCCAAACTGTTGCAGGCTATGGCGCAATTGGTAAAGATCAATCGGTGGTTGTTCCGGGCTGAGTTGGTCGAAGGCGATGATGACAGGTGTCTGCTGGAAAAACTTGGGTGCCTTGCGCGTCATGTTCTCCAGCTGATTGGTGATATCCGCAGGATTGGTAGAATGCAATTCAAGAGTAGTCAGTGTATAAATACCACCGGTCATCTTGAAAGCTGCAGTACCGGTTTGCAGTTGAAGGGTCATAAAGTACAACTCTGGTTGTGTATAACGACTTTGTATGACGAGAGTCAGCAGATTAAATGGTCAGCTTTTTATACAACAGAATGTAGCGTAGAGAACTCAACGTTCAGATACAAGTATTGAATTAACCTATATGTCGCAAAACCCTGATGTTAACAAGCAGGCTGATGCCCGTGCAGACGACGTCTTTCGCCGGGCCTATCTGCACCCGAAGTACTGGCTTACCTGGCTGGTGATCGGGCTTACCGTTATTCCTTCGCTATTGCCTTATCGCTGGCTTCTCCAACTGGGACGATGGCTTGGACGTATCATTTACCATGTAGCGGGTGACCGTGTTCATGTTGCCCGGGTGAATCTGGAGAAGTGTTTTCCTGAGTTGAGCCAGGCTGAAAGAGAGGTACTGCTGAAGAAAAACTTTGAGTCAGTCGGCATTGGTGTTATGGAGGTTACCATCGCCTGGTGGTGGCCTGCCGGCAGGTTGGACAACATCGTTTCTTATCAGGGGCTGGAAAACCTGAAGTCTGATGATGGCACCCTCCTGATGGTTATGCATTTCACCACCATAGAACTGGCAGGTCGCCTGATTACCCAGCGCCACAGTGTGGATGCCACCTATCGAGAGCATGGGAACCCGGTCTTTGAATACGTTCAGCGTCGTTTAAGGCACCGTTTTGATCCTGGCAGCCAGTTGCTGAGAAGGAAGGATGTTCGTGGCATGCTGCGCTCATTAAAGTCGGGCAGAACCGTCTGGTACTCTCCTGACCAGGACTATGGCATCAAAAATGGACTCTATGTGCCTTTCTTCGGTATTCCCGCAGCGACCATTACCAGTACCTCACGCCTTGCCAAAGCGGGCAGGGCGAAAGTGATTCCCATGACGGTGACCCGGCTGGCTGGTGCCAAAGGCTACCGGGTTCAATTGCATTGTGCCCTGGAAGGGATTCCTTCCGGTGACGACTTTCAGGATGCGCTGCAGGTTAACCAGTTTGTCGAGCAGCAAATTCGTAAGCATCCTGAGCAGTATATGTGGCTTCATCGGCGGTTTAAAAATCGCCCTGAGGGGGAGGCGGACTTCTATCGGGGCTGACTGCCTGTCTGAATGCTCACTGATTGAGTGTCCGGAAATATCCTTAGTCAGAAATAGTGTTTCCCGCGTTCTTGCAGAGGGCGGCAGCTGGATGGACGCTGCTCTTATATTGAATAAAGCCATCAGCACTTCCCTGATGTCTGAAAATACCTATAGAAACCGTCGTTCAATGGCCATTTCTTTTTGTCACAACTTATGGCTTAAAGCCAGAATTAATGGCTCGCTGTTGAGCTTGCTTGAAAGTGTTGCGAAAAAGTAAATCCATATTCTCACGTAGTTGATCAGCACTTATATCTTCCCCACTTTGGTCGACTGGAGGAAAAAGCATCTGTAAGTTCACAACTTTATCATCATTGCTCATACTTTGATCAAACAAAAATTCCCTCAGTTGAGCAACAAATTGTTTATTTTTTTTCATAAGCTGATACTTATCACTATGAACCCTAACCCATTGTGTTCCTTCATAGTCTCCCTCAAACTTGTAAAAATCACCTTGGTATTCACCATAAAGCATTTTCTGGGCGGACCAACAAGGCTCGCCAATATCAGGGTCCAAAATGGTTTCAAGATCCCTGTAATCAGTATCATAAATTAACTTTGCCAATGGCTGGTATTTAACGGGATCAGCATTAAATAAATCATCTGGATTTTCAAGGCCATTGAATATTCCCGGATGATCTTTGTTTAATTGTTCAATTGTCTCTCGCTTTAAAGTTCCCGGAGAAGTGTAAGAACCAACATATAAAAGATAAAAATCATCATCAGAGGACAACTTTAGCTCAACAGAATCACCAGAGATAGATTCCGGCTGGTTCGGCTCTGTTGGCGACTGGCCAGCACCGGCAATGAACGAAGATGTTAGAGAAGAAGAGGGAGGAATCATAAGTCATACCGTTACTTGTTTATCTGGTAGGACAAAATAAAAACAGGAGGGTTCCCTGAACATAATAAAATAATTACATAATTCCAGATCACTGTCGGTAAGGCAGGCTACCAGGCTGAATAGTTGTACTCTTGTTGGGATAGACCGATTCTTTCCCCGACAGGAGGCGAGTGTCAGAAACTATCCAATATGCTCAATAATGGATATTTCCGTAGATTTTGTAGGTCTTTATGCTTATTATCTCTTCGGAAACTCCGGTGCATAAATGACCGGTTTGAATGGCATATCAGGCAGGATGTTTACCATGAACATGTAGCCAAAAAAAATTAACGTCCCTTTTTGTTTAAAGTTGATAACTATTGTTTTCACAGCTGCAACGGCTGTTCATTATTGAAGACCAAAGATTATGGAAGAGCATTTTAAGCTTGTTGATAAGCCGACCTTTTTTGGTGCGGTTATTTTGTTGATCTTGGTGGTTATACCGCTGGCACTGTTTCCGGATGAGGGCGCTCACTGGATTGCCATCGCAAAAACCTTTATGACGGACACAATGGGGGTGCTTTATCTGGGCCTGGGGCTGGCTGCCGTGGTGTTTATGGCCTACGTGGTATTTTCCGATATTGGCCAGATCAAGCTGGGTGATGCCGATGAGAAACCGGAGTATTCGACCACCTCCTGGGCGGCCATGTTGTTCTGTGGTGGCATCGGTGCCAGTATTCTCTACTGGGGTTGTATTGAGTGGGCCTACTATTATCAGTCACCGCCTTTTCAGCTGGCCTCGGGCAGTGAAGAGGCGGTTCGCTGGGCGGCCACTTACGGTATCTTCCACTGGGGGCCTGTTGCCTGGTGCATTTATATGATTCCGGCCATTCCCATTGCCTACTTTTTTCATGTGCGCAAAAACCCGGTTCTGAAGGTATCAGCTGCCCTGATGCCGGTACTGGGAGAAGCCCGCAGTAAAGGGCCTCTGGGCAAGGTGATTGACGTGCTGTTTATTTTTGGCCTGCTCGGTGGTGCTGCCACCACGCTGGGTCTGGCGGCACCTTTGATCAATGAGGGCATTACCTACCTGACCGGTATTCCAGCTACAAATGGCACCCAGATTGGTGTGTTGCTGTTGTGTACGGCACTGTTTGCCTATTCCTCGTACAAGGGAATGGATGGTGGTATCAAGCTGTTGAGCAATATCAACTTCTGGGGAGCACTGGGTCTGCTGGCTTTTGTCCTGGTGGTGGGGCCTACGCTGTTTATGGTGGAGACGGGTCTGGACTCCATTGGGCGGATGCTGTCCAACTTCTTCGTCATGGCCACCTGGGCAGAACCTTTCGGTGGTTATGGCACCTTTGAAGATACCCACTTCCCTCAGGACTGGACCATCTTCTACTGGGCCTGGTGGTTGGTATATGCACCCAGTATGGGACTGTTCGTAGCCCGTATTTCCAAAGGGCGAACCATTAAACAGATGTTCGGCGGTGCGATTTTCTGTGGCTCCCTGGGGTGTGCGGTGTACTTTATCGTACTGGGTAACTTTGGTCTGTCCCTCCAGCTTTCCGGTCAACTGGATGTTGTGGGTATTCTCAATACTGAAGGCCCAACAACCGCTATATTCAGTGTGCTTGAACAGCTTCCGTTCAGTTACGTGGTTATCGTATTGTTCACATTGCTCTGTATTATCTTTACTGCGACTACCTTTGACTCCATCTCCTTTATTCTCGCGTCAGTTGTCCAGACTAATGTGACTGAAGACCCCATGCGCTGGAACCGCCTGTTCTGGGCTTTCACTTTGTCACTGATGCCTTCTGTGCTGATGTTTATGGGTGGTCTGGCCACCTTGCAGACGGCAGCAATTGTCGGTGGTCTGCCGCTGCTGGTGATTGCGGTGATGTTGATGATTTCTGCAGTGAAAGCCACCATGCTGGATATCTCCCGCCAGGAAGGCTACGAAGAACCCACCATCAATATTGAAGAACTGCCGGAAGTGGACCCATGGAGCCTGGAAGGTTCTGCACTGGCCCGCTTTGAACAGCTGAAAGATCAGGCGACAGACGCCGTAATTGCAGAGCGTCAGGCCCATGAAGCGCTGGCTGCACTGAAAAAACAGATTCGCCGGGAGGCTATGGCTCGTGGTGCAACGGGGTCTGATCTGGGGGATGCACCTGCCCCATTGCTGGAGGAAGTTGAGCGATTAACCCGGGTTGCCATTGAGGCCAATGAGAAGCGGCAGGCTGCTTCTGAGTTGGCCCAGCAGGCGCGCATGGAGTTTAATGAGCTGATGCGTCAGAAAGAGGAAGAGCAGAAAGCGCTGGAGCGTCTGCAGGCTAAAGAAGAAATTCTGATGCGCATGGGTAGAGCTTGATTTTTTAAAGTTTAACCACTGCCCAGCCTGTTGGTAAAAGGGTTGGGCCATGTGGTTTGCTTAAAAAGCAGAAACCATCGCATTTGGTGATACTGGAAACAAACACGGGCTAACGACAGTATGGTGGTATACATCTGGCAAGAAAGTCCTCGTAAAGTTTGTCGAGGAAATTCGTAACCTGATCATGAGGGAATTGGTTGAGTCACATTGATATTTTGACTGATCGTATGAAAAGTTGGAACTTATCATAAGGCTGCTGGTCAAAAAGATCGTAATGAAATAATTACTGATCTCCGTTTGGAATGAGTCTGACTAAATCAGGCTCTGCCACTTGTTTAAAGCTGGCAGGGTGGAAAAATGAAGGAAGTTATTGGCAGGCTTATCCTGAGAGAAAGTCCGGCATTGACTGTATCTTATGGTCAATCCTTAATATCTTTTAACTCATAAAAGTATGAGAACACTAACATGTTTCCTGCAACTACCGACTATAAGTTTGTCCCCTCTACCCACACAGCTCAGCCAGCTACCCACACTGCCCAGCCGCCGTCTGGCAGCTCAGCATTAATAACTGCTGCCGTTTTTCAATCCTTTAAAACCCATATCACGTCGTTGCCTGAGGAAATACGCAGCAAAACTATTCAAGAAACGTTGATGTTTATACATGATCAGTTCCCTAATGAACTGCCGAAATTTCAACAAACCTTGGATAAACGAAGGGTAACCCTTGCTGAAAGCTCCTCTGAGACTGGGGCTGTATCGATAAGTCCGATGAAAAAATTAGTTGATGATCATAACTGCCCTGAATTAATTACTGATTTGAATAGTATGGTGGAAGAATTTAATAATAACTTAAAATATTTTATAAAATATTCACAAGATAATGAAATTTCTTCACACTTGAGAGAAGATGGTTCGAGAAGGTTTTCAAAGCAATTGGAAGGTTTTGGCAAGGATATTCACAAAAGGACTAACCAGGGTTGTGAAAGAGTTCGCGCGGATAGTAAAACCGTAGTAAAAACAAAGCAGAAGCTTGATGCATGGCACAACTCGGTAAAAATTCTTAGTCAGGGATTGCTTGATCCGTTACTTGATGGTCCAGAGGGACCCGATCACAATTCCACAGAGAAGGATAAAGCACTTTCCACTCTGAATGATATACAAAGTCTAAAGCAAAATGTTGGGAAAAATGATTATTTCAAGATTGATGGTATATTAAAATATTTAACTAAAAATGCACCACGGGAGAATATTTGTTCCCGCTTGAGTGATTTGATTCTTACGGATTTCATTGGTAGTGGTAACCTGATGCTATTCCAGAAAACCCTGCAGCGGTTATTTGATTATTATCATTTTATACCATTCGAAGGGCCTCTTGGTGAAATTACAGATGAGCTCTGTGAATCTATCCAAATATATGCAGCAATGAAGAAGCCGACTGGGTTCGATTATTAATTCAATGACTGGTGAAGGAAGTGGATCCGTGGAGCCTGGAAGGTTTTGTACTGGCCCGCTTTGAACGGCTGAAGGATCTGGCAACAGAAACCGTAATTTCAGAACGTCAGGCCCATAAAGTGCTGGGCTCAACTGAAAAAGCATATTCGCCGGCAGTCTTTTCCTGAGAGAAAAATCCGGCATTGACTGCATCTTATGGTCAATCCTGAATATCTTTTAACTCACAAAAATATGGGAATACTAACATGTATCCTGCAACTACTACCGGCAGAAATCAGTATGCCTCCAATATCCGCACAGTTCAGACGGTGTCTGACAGCTCAGCTTTAGTAACTGTTACCGTCTCTCAAGCCTTTCAAAACAATGTCAAGGCGTTAAAGATGTCTGACAAAGGCAAATGCAGCGAAGCTATTCAAGGAATGTTGAGGTTTATAAATAATGAGTTCCCTGATGAAATGTCGAGTTTTCAAGAAAAACCCTTTAGAGAACGAGGGGTGACGACCCTTGCTGAAAATTCCTCTGAGACCAGGGCTGTAACGATAAGTCCGATGGAGAAACTGATTGCTAATCATAAAAGCTTTGAGTTAATTACTCATTTGAATAGTTTGGTAGATGACTTTAACGCCAGGCTAACTGCTTTTACAGGCTATTATCACGATAGTGAACTTCCTCCATCCGTAAGAAAAAGGGAGTTGAACATCTTTTCACCAAAATTGAATGATTTTGGAAAGGATATTCTCAAAAAGACTAACGGGGATTGTGATACATTTTATGGGGGTAGTGAGTTTGCAGAGGAAACGAAACGGCAACTGGATGCGTGGCACAACTCAGTTAAAATTCTTATTGAGGGATTGGTTGATCCGTTACTTGATAAATCAGAAGGACTTGATCACAATTCCAGCGAGAAGGAAAATGCAATTTTCCTTCTGAAGGAAATACAAAAACTACAGCATGAGGATGGAAAAAAAGATTATCACAAAATTGATATTTTATTAAAATATTCATCTAATAGTACTGCATTGCGCGAAACTTTTCGTTCCCACATGAGTGATTGTATTCTTAAAGATTTTATTGGCAGTGATAACTTGTTAGTTTTCCTGAAAACAATGCAGCTGTTATTTGATTATTATCAATTTACCCCACACAATGAGCCTCTTGGAGAAATTACAAAAGACTTCTGCGACACTATCAAAAAGTATGCAGAAATGAAAAAGCCGGCTGGGTATAGTTAATTCAGAGACTGGTGGAAATAGACAGCATCTAAGAACTATCATTTTTAATAATATTGACT
>NZ_JBLYNS010000147.1:0-11561 GCF_049310205.1 Endozoicomonas sp. ALC013
AGAAGCCTTTTAAAGAAGGGAACCACAAAGGCACGGAGGCACAAAGTTTTTGTTCTGATGTTACCTGTCGAGCAGGTCGCGCCCATCTTTACCTTTGTGGTTTGATGTTGATTTTCTTTTTTAGCGACAGCCTCTTTAGATTTCGTTTTCTGCGCCACTGTTTTCATGATTAAAAGAGCGTGAGTGTGACTCCTATGGATAAAGTACGAATAGAAGCCATTGAAACCCGGGCGGTCATCGGTGTTTATGAGTTTGAGCATGAAGCACCGCAGCCATTGGTGCTGGACCTGGAACTGACGACTGATTTTACCCGCGCGTTCACCAGTGACGACCTGCAGGATGCGCTGGATTACGACGCTATTACCCGACAGGTCAGGGCATTTTGTGAGGCCTCCCGGTATCAGCTCATTGAGGCACTGGCTGGCGGTATCATCACTCAGGTGCTGGAGCATTTTTCGGTGGATAAAGTGGCTGTCACCATTCGCAAGCCGAAGGCTTTGACCAATGCGCTTGCTACTGTCTGGTGTGAGCGAACCCGTACACAGATGATGGGACAGGAATAGCTGGCAGTGACTGTCTATGTGCTGGGTATTGGCTCCAATATTAACGCTGAGTATCAGTGTTGTCAGATGATCGCTGCGCTGGAGCAGCGATTTGGTAAGGTCACGGTCAGTGAGCTGGTGACCACGAAAGCGGTTGGTCTTGAGGCTCCCGATTATATTAACGGGGTGGTTTGCGTTGAGTCAGACATGAGTGCTGAGACATTGCAGCAATGGTGCAAGAGGCTTGAAGAGCAACTGGGCAGGGATCGCGAACAGCACCTTTGTGCTGCGGATATTGACCTTTTGCTGGCGTTGGACAGTTCTGGTGCCCTTGCCGTGGAAAAGTTGATCAATCAGGTTAAAGAACCCTGGTTTCGGCCCCTGGTAACGGAGCTGTTAAACAGGAATATGATGTCATCTGGTTAACGACTTAATTACCATAAAAAAAGGCCGTCTTGAAAAGACGGCCAGAATATTCAGGGGTTAGCCTGAAAAAACATGGCAAATAGCCTGTGCTTATGTACTAACTTGTAGAGTGCTCATCTCCTCATCTGTGGTCAGACTATGTAATTTACCGAAATCTACCATGCGCTGCTCAGGTGTAGGTGGTAGAGCTTTAGGAAAAATGGATGGCCCAACCAAGGACTCTTGGTCACTATATACGGAAGAAGCATCATCGTCGTCGTTATTTTGCTCAGAAGCATTGTCAACCTGCGGTTCACTACCAATGCCGTGGTGGCGGCCATCACGCTCAGCTATTGTGGTTGCAACGAACTCACTGTCGGCGCGAAATTTTTCTACCTCTGTCGAGTCATCGCAAATCTCCTTCAGCAACAAACCTTGGCGCTCGGGATTAACTGGCTTTACAGGCTCCTCTGTTTCCTCCACTGTTGACTTTGTTCGCTGCAATTCAGAGAACCACCGGTCACAGATCCGCGTTGATTCGCTGATCTTCCGTTCTCGTTCCATATGCTTGAAAAATTCTCTGGCCATGACAGTACAGCTTTTGCCATCGTCAGCCTCTGACTCTGAACTGTTTGCAGAGAATTCGAAGTGATCATCATCGACAGTAGGAACTCTTGGTTTGCTGCTTGTTGCGTCCTGTAGCTCATTGTGAGCATGCACATTTTCCTCGGTCAGAGCGAAGAGTTTTTCTCCAATCGCGGCTGCCAGGCTGGCAGCTTGTTCCGGTGTTGGTTCAAAAGAAGCTTTGGGTTTAATGACAACAGGAACTTCGGGTTCAACAACAGGAGCTTCCGGTTGGCTGGCCAGTGCGCTGTTTTTGACAATGGTTTGGGACTTATCGTAGCCCTCATGCCTGCCATCAACGTCACTGTACTTAACCACCCAGTGGTTGCTGAGTCGGCCAGGTGCCTCTTCCCATTTGACCTTGCCATCACTGTCTTTCAGGACTTTGCCATTTTCATCTCTCTGGGCAACATAGCCTTGATATGGAGCCTGGCGCATCTTGCTCCACTTCATGCCTTCCTGATTCTGGTAATCCGGGGCAGACACTCTTCCGTTGTAAGCCAGGGTCAGCTTCCTGTCAGGCGTGGGGATGATCACATCGTTCACCTGGGCGTACATGGTTTTGTCGACACCAGTGACATTGCCGCCGGCATCTCTGGTGAAGATATCCAGGGCGTTACCCTTGGCATCTTTGTAAACCCAGTTTTTCAAACGCCCAATGTCCAGCCTGTCGCGTTTGTCTGATACCCTTTTATCGAAATCAGGATCTTGAGGGTCACGAACAAGTGCACCGTTTTTCCAGTCATCAATGTCTTGTGTACGGTGTTCCTGAAGGTTCGGGCACATCTGGCTCAGGTATTCAAGCTCTTGTTGGATCGAGGTCTTCTCGCACTCTTTGGCATAGATTGCCAGGTGGCGCTTGTTGATATCGATATCCTTTTGCCGATTGCTGATGAGCTCATTTAATGACTTAACCGAAGACTGGTGTCCGCCTGCTTCTGCCTTCTTCAGATCTTTGCGCATTTCTCCAAGCGAGGATTCTAACTGTTTAACCCATGCCTGCACTTCCGCTTTATAGGCTTCAGGATTCGACTCTTTTTTGATGAGCTTTTTGGTATCCCCGTTGTTCGGGTAGGCCGCATCAAAATCAGCCGTCATTGTTGCCACGTCTTTTTCAAGCGTTTGTACTGCTGCGTGAAGCTTGGCGTGATATTGTTCTCTGACCAGCTTGAATGCTGCGATCACGTTCTCGTCAGTGCATTTAAATACAGGACGTTTGGGAGGCTCGCCAGGGTGAACAGGCGCTTTTTGATCAAGCGCTTTACCTTTCTTCACCGCTTTCTGTTTGGCTTTCTGGTATTTGGCATCGTCCTTGATGAAGGCTGCCAATAACTGTTCGTAAGCTGCCATTTCTTTGTTGTAATTGTACACAGCGGTGGCCAGCGCAGGGTCGTTACCCAGTCTCATGGCTACTGATGCATGGTCAGCATCCAGTAAATGATCTACCACCTTACCGCCCGGGGTCTTCTCTTTAACCGTCACGGTTGCCCGACTATTTTCATTAGCCACCGTCAGGGTCCGGGTCGGGGTATAGTAGTACTTTTCACCGGTTTTTGGATCTTCGTGGAGTACTTTTTCTTTGTGCAGCTTCAGCTTCTCATCCGCCAGTTGCTTATTGAACAAGTGGTTGGCTTCAGCGCGAGCTTTCTGACGGTCTACCTTGTCATGAACTTCCTTGTCGGTAACACCGTAGTGCTCGGCCAGCTTTGCGCAATGCGCTTCCTCGCGAAGTGTGTTGTGACGTTGCTTGGCCTCTCTCATACAGAGCTTGTCAAATGCCTGATTTTTTTCCTGCTTGAGAGCATCCTCAGCCTGCTGTGCAGCGGTTTTCTGCTCCAGCTTTCTGGCATTATACTTGGCCGGATGGAATACATAGAGTAACCCTTCGTAAGCAGGGGTAATCACGTAATCTTGCAGAGGTTTGGTAACAAATTTAACAGCGTTAAAGAGGAGCTTTAAGGGGGCAACAAGGTATGAGCCCACGACTTTCAACTTCTCAATTACACGCTCACCCAGGCTGGGCTTGTGAATGACAGTAATTGGCTGATCTTTAATCTCAGACGTTTTCTCAGATTTTATCTCAGCGGTTTTTTCAGCAGTTTTCGCTGGCTTATCAACAGTTTTTTCAGCGGTTTTCGCTGGATTTTCAGCAGTTTTTACGGCAGTTTTCGCTGGACTTTCAGCGACTTTGCCATCTGTGGTTTTTTCTACCGGGGTCGACTTGGCAGGTTTCACCGGAGCAAGCTCTGTCTGGACAGATTTCTGCGCAGACCCTGCCGGTGTGCCACCTATGGCAGCGATGCCTTGTTTAATTCTGTCAGACAGCAGTAAAAGTCGTGGCTGCCGCTGTGACGTTTGGGTTTGCTTGTCTACCCGGGTTGTTGTGGATGTTGCCACAGGCTGGGCATTAATAACCGGAGACGGTTTGACGCCCGGTGGAGGCGGCGGTACCGGTGGGATGTGAGCCGTAGTTACCTGTGATGTTACTGGACCTGTGTTTGCCATGGTTTATGTCCTTATTCAGTTTGTATGATTAATTACATCAATAAAGTATTGACTGAACATTTGGACACTTTATTTGGAGTTTTGTTCCAGTTTAATACTAATTAATGAAGTGTCAGTAACCAGAATGTGTTTTGGAATGCGTTAAGAGATTGAAATTATTATCAATAGCTCATAACGCTGTATCATAGATTGTTGGGGCTTTAATCGCTGATTTTATTCGTTAAGAAGTATTTTTGATTGCATTTGCTGAAGCCGCTTCTGTCTTAATGCTTCGCCGAGGGCTTTTCCTGTGATGTTTTCAGTCATCAACTCTCTGGCTTTAATGGATAAACAGCCAGTCAATAGTTCAATGATCTGGCTTTTTTTCAATTTAACCATTGCGAAGCTGTAGGAAAGAATCGTCATCAGGCTGATAAAGCGTTCAGGGCGGCGCAGGGCATCGGTGGCTTCAAACAGGGACATCAGGGACTCTGCATCGTTGCGGTGAATAACCGACGTAACGCTCTGGGCGTGCTCTGTGACCAGAAGGGCCATATCGGCATATTCTGAAGGTAATCGCAATCTGGATGAAACACCCTGAACCGTCAGTATGCCATTGGTTTTTTCCGCTTCGGCCTGAGGCAGTAGAGGCGAGAACAGGCAGCCAAACCGGATCAGTGCAGTGTTGTTGTCCCGGGCAGCCATGTTGAGGTGCAATAAGGTCTGGTTATGGATCAGGGATCGGAACTCGGGCAATACGGCCTGAAGAGCACCGCAGCACTCCAGCGTTTGAAAGTAGACCGAAGGGCTGGGTTCCATCAAGGCTCTGGACGTTTCTTGCCATACTCTTTCGGACACCAGGTGGGATGCTTCGCCGTTATTCACCATGTTGCTCATTAATTCCAGCGTCTCTTCTGCCACCTGAAAGCCAAGAGGGGCAAGTCTTGCGGCGAACCGGGCAACCCTGAGGATTCTAAGAGGATCTTCCTGAAAAGCAGGCGATATGTGGCGAAGTCGGCGGTTTTTCAGGTCTTCCTGACCTCCGTAGGGGTCAATAATGTTCCCGTGCTGGTCTTCTGCCATGGCATTAATGGTCAAATCCCGTCTCAGTAAGTCTTCCTCCAGGGATATATCAACGGAAGTGTGAAAGCTGAAACCCGCATAACCATGCCCGGTTTTGCGTTCCGTTCGGGCCAGTGCGTATTCCTCTTTGGTTTGCGGGTGAAGGAAAACCGGGAAATCCCGGCCAACCGGCTGATAGCCCAGATCCTTCATCTGCCCGGGCGTTGCACCAACGACAACCCAGTCATTGTCCTTGACAGGCAAACCCAGTAATTGATCTCTGACCGCACCACCTACCCGATAAACTTGCATAAACTAGCACTATTCCAGATATAAAAGTAAGAATTGTTTATAGCAAAATGGTGTATTTTTTTCTCTTTTTAAAATTTTATTTGGGGGGAAGGTTATGAGTGGTCATCAATGGGTTAATGAAGCCATCAGCAAAATTGAGGCGGATTTCCAGCGCAGTGCAGATACACATCTGATACGGCTTGAGTTACCGGAAATCAACGGTGTCGAGGTGTATCTGAAAGATGAAAGCACGCACCCGACGGGCAGCCTCAAGCACCGTCTGGCCCGATCTTTATTTCTTTATGCCATCTGTAATGGCTGGGTTGATGAGAATACCACCATTATTGAGTCCTCTTCAGGAAGTACAGCCGTTTCTGAAGCCTACTTTGCCCGGCTGCTGGGCTTGCCATTTATCGCCGTAATGCCCAGATCGACCTCCATGCAGAAGATACAACAGATCAGGTTTTACGGTGGTCAGTGTCACCTGGTCAATTGCTCCAGTGAGATTTATGCCGAATCCCAGCGGTTGGCAAGGGAGCTGAATGGACACTATATGGACCAGTTTACTTATGCCGAGAGGGCAACAGACTGGCGGGGTAACAACAATATTGCCGATTCCATTTTTCGACAGATGCGGGCTGAGAAATACCCGGTGCCCAGCTGGATTGTCATGAGCCCGGGAACCGGAGGAACATCGGCCACCATTGGACGCTACATTCGATACCAAAAGCTGAATACCCGGTTATGTGTTGTGGACCCCGATCACTCTGTTTTCATGGACTACTACGCCAGTGGCGACTCAAGCCTGACGATTGACCAGGGCTCTCGTATAGAGGGTATTGGGCGGCCGAGAGTCGAACCATCATTTATTCCTGGTGTGATTGATGACATGCGTCGAGTGCCTGATGTGGCCGCTATTGCAACCATTCACTGGCTGGAAAGGATACTGGGTCGCAAGGCTGGCCCGAGTACCGGGACTAATTTATACGGTGCCTTGCAAATTGCTGCACAGATGAAATCCGATGGTCAGGAAGGATCCATCGTTACCCTGTTGTGTGATCCGGGTGATCGTTATCTGGATACCTGTTATAACCCTGACTGGGTTGCTGCCCAGGTTGGGGATATACAGCCATGGATAGACAATTTATGTCGTTTTTATGGCAAATAATACCAACCTTCCCAGACTGCCTCCAAAATAAAACGGCCGCAGATGCGACCGTTGAGAGTTAAACGTCAGAAGATTAAACGTCGGTACCTGGCTGCCCGAGAGGTCCGTATTTCTCCTCCAATCCCCTGGCTTGAGCACTTAAGGCTTCACGAGCACCTTCAATTGCACCTCGTTTGGCCATTAAAAATACCTCCTGGCCCAGGGCATCCTGAAGTGAGGGCGGCAGTCCGGATTGTTGGCCCGTTTGTTGAGTTCTGGATTGCTCACTAGTCCTGACCTCATTCGTTTGTTGGCTGGCCAGTTCCCCAGTTAACCGTTGCTGTGTTTCCGGTTTTGTAGAAGGTTGAAGGTACGCTTCGCATCTAGCGGCTTCCTCGCGATGGAACTCAAGATCCCGGCGGGCATCGGCTTCCAGCCGAGTCCTTGTAGGTCCCTGCTGGCCATAATGAGAAATACCTTCATTCACTAAGCTACTCATGTGTTGAATGTCGCTGTCGACTCTCTGCTCAAGAACTGTACGTTGTGGTGTTGGAGCAGACTCTTTGCTGTCAGGAGGAACGGAGCGGCTATCAAATTGAGCATGTTGAGTTGACCCGGTAACCGAGGTCTGATGATGCGACTCATGACCTGAAGTCTGCACATTCCCGGGAGTTGCAGGGGTGTGTGTGGGAGCCGGGGTATATGGCGGCATTGCCGAACGGTGTGGGTCTTGTTGATGGCCTGTATGGGGTGATTGACTGCTCACTGGCTGATGGGCGGGTGCAGGCGCGGGCGCAGGCGGTGCTGCAGATTGTTTTGCTCCCTGGTCAGGGGCTTTTTCCGGCGCTTTCTGCTCAGCACTCTTTTCCGAGTCAGCCGTCTTTTCCTTTTCAGCAGTTTTTCCTTTTTCAACATCTTGCTCTGATGTTTTTGATTCAGGTGCCCCCCCTGCATTCCTCGTATTGTTTAAGAAATTCCCCAAATTCAAGCGTTCAAGAAGGGTTTTACCGCCAGCTGATTTTTGTTTACCTTCGGCAGCTTTCTTTTCACCTTCAGCAGCTTTCTGCTCGCCGTTAGTCTTAGTCTCTTCCGGAGTTGCAGGGGCTGTTTCTGCGGCAGTTGGCGCTCCCGCTGGAGGTTGAGGTGTCATGTAACTGGTAGCAGGGTGCTGTGCAACGGAGCCGAAGGGGGGCTGGCCACCCTGTTGCTGATAGGACTGGGCTGGAGCGCCTGTTCCGGAACCTTGTAATTGAGGTGCGGGATCATGTGTGTCGACATTATGCCCAACATAGTGGCCAGTCGGCCCGGATGACTGTCCGGTCTGAAGCCCACCCGCTGCCGGTGGAGTGTAGATTGGTTGTGTGACCGATGCTGATAATGGGGTCGCCATTATTTAATCCTTGTTAAATTGATGGAGAAGTAGGGGGTTAAAAATTTTGCGGATCTCATTTTGCCGATATGGCGACAACATTCGACAAGTGGAAGTGTTATTGGTTCTATATCAATTAGTAATTATTTTTTTATAAAGATATACACTTTTTGGTGAACTATCGTAGGGTTTTATCAGTCTACAAAATGAGAATACATCCATGATTGATTCCGGGTGACCATTTAAGGAGTGTGGTCTCTGCTGCGAGTGCAGTTAACCTGGTATCGACGTGCAGAACTGGTGAGTATTATTCAAGTACTCAGGAAGAGCGATAGATATTCTAAATAACCAGTCAGGATCATTGGCTGCAGTCTGGTTGTTCATCCTGCACGCCCCAAATTGGAGAAAGGCAATATGGAGAAGGGTATGTTCCAGGCGAAAGATGCATTCAACGAAGGTATTGTCCGGCAAAAACCAGCTGAACTCTGGTCGATGATCTCTCCTCATTACTGCGTGGATGAGGCTTCCTGGTTACAGGAACTGGTTCAGATTCTGGATGAACAGTCCGGTGATTACCCTGAGACAGCCAGTCAGGCCACCAGAATGATTGAGCAGGTCAGGGGCAGTGACAATGGCATTCATATGATTGATGCATTGTTATTGCAGTACAGCCTGGATACCCGGGAAGGTATTTTGCTGATGTGCCTGGCCGAAGCCCTGATGCGTATTCCCGATGATCGCACTGCCGATGCCCTGATCCGCGACAAGCTCAGTGTGGCTGACTGGAAAAAACACCTGAGCCAAAGTGACTCTCTGCTGGTCAATGCCTCCACCTGGGGATTGCTGCTGACCGGCAAGGTGGTCAACCTTGACGCCGGGGAGGATGGCTCTGCCGGAGGGGTTATTGGCAAACTGGTGAACCGGATGGGGGAGCCGGTTATTCGCCAGGCGGTTAACCAGGCCATGAAGATTATGGGGCGTCATTTTGTCCTGGGGCGGAATATTTCAGAAGCGTTAAAGAATGGCCTGAAACAACGGGAAAAGGGGTACACCTACTCTTTTGATATGTTGGGGGAGTCTGCCCTGACCATGGAGGATGCCCGGCGTTATCACGATGAATACCTGGCGGCGATCAGAGCGGTTGCTACGGAACCTGATCACGAAAACTCCCCCCGTGCCGGCATTTCCATCAAGCTTTCTGCGCTTCATCCACGCTATGACGTGGCCCATAAAGCGCGGGTTTTCCGGGAGCTGGTACCGGCGCTGGTGGATCTGGTGCGAGAAGCCAGGGCGGGCAATGTAGCTATCAATATGGACGCTGAGGAACAGGATCGTCATGAGCTGTTTCTGGAAGTGTTTGAGCGGGTTTACCGACACCCGGATTGCCGTGGCTGGGGTGGGCTCGGTCTGGTGATCCAGGCGTACGGCAAACGGGCACTGCCATCGTTGTGCTGGCTTTCTGCCCTGGCCCATGAGCACGGAGACCGCATCCCGGTTCGGCTGGTAAAGGGAGCTTACTGGGACAGTGAAGTAAAGCTTTGCCAGCAACAGGGGCTGAGCGGTTATCCGGTCTATACCCGCAAGGAAGCGACAGATGTTGCTTACCTGGTGTGTGCCAGGTATCTGTTATCCGAGCCTGTCAGGGCGGCGCTCTATCCTCAGTTTGCCAGTCATAATGCTCACACTGTTGCCAGTATTCTTACCATGGCAGAACGTGAAGGTGCCGCTGATTTTGAGTTCCAGCGCCTCCACGGTATGGGGGATGCGCTCTATAATTTCATCCTGACTGACCATCGTCGTTCGGTGCGTATTTATGCGCCTGTTGGCAGTCATAAGGATCTGCTGCCCTATCTGGTTCGTCGTTTACTTGAGAATGGTGCCAATTCCTCCTTTGTTCACCGCCTGGTGGATGCGAAAACCCCGGTTGCTGAGCTGGTTCAGCATCCGGTGGAGACGTTGACAGGCCGGGTTTGTTTGCAGAACGACCAAATCCCGTTGCCACCGTCTATTTACGGCCAGTCACGGAAAAACTCACTGGGTGTGAATGTGGATATTGACAGTCAGTGGCAGCCATTTCAGCAAAAAGTACAGAGCTTTATGGGGCATAAATGGACTCAGGGGCCATGGCTTGATGGTCAGCTTGTACCGTCAGCAGAGACCTCTGAAATAACCTGCCCCTATGACCGCTCTGAGATTGCAGGCCACTTGGGATGGAGTGATGAAACCCAGACCGGTACGGCCATTGGCATTGCTGAAGCGGCCTTTGAACGCTGGAATTCCACACCCGCAGAACAGCGGGCAGAATGTCTGGAGAAACTGGCAGACTTACTGGAAGAAAACCGTGAGGAGCTGGTGGCCCTGTGCCATCAGGAAGCTGGCAAAACCGTGCACGATGCCATTGATGAAGTGCGGGAGGCGGTGGATTTTTGCCGCTATTACGCAGGTCAGGCACGGGAGCGGTTTTCATCGTCCATCATGATGCCGGGGCCAACGGGGGAGTCTAACGAGCTGCGGCTTTGTGGGCGAGGGGTTTTTCTCTGTATCAGCCCCTGGAACTTTCCCCTGGCTATTTTCCTCGGGCAGATTACCGCAGCGCTTGCCTCCGGGAATACGGTGATTGCCAAACCTGCTGAACAAACCGGCCTGATTGCGGGCAGGGCCGTTGAGCTGATGCTGGCAGCGGGTATTCCCGGGGATGTGATTCAATTATTGCCCGGCGAGGGTACCACGGTGGGTCGTCAACTGGTGGCTGATGCCCGGATTGCCGGTGTCGCTTTCACCGGCTCCACGGAAACCGCCCGGTTGATTAATCAGACGCTGGCGAATCGCCCTGGCGCAATGATACCGCTGATTGCTGAAACAGGTGGTCAGAATGCCATGATCGTCGATTCCACCGCACTGCCTGAGCAGGTGGTAAATGATGTTCTTTTGTCCGCCTTTGGCAGTGCCGGGCAGCGCTGTTCAGCGCTCAGGGTACTTTATGTGCAGAAAGATATTGCTGACCGGGTGATCGCTCTGTTGCAGGGGGCAATGAAGGAGCTGTCTATCGGTAATCCGAGTTTTCATTCTACCGATATTGGCCCGGTGATTGATGAAAAGGCTCGCCTGTCACTACAGGCACATATCGAACGCATGAAACAAGAAGCCAAACTGCTGTTTGAATGCCAACTGCCAGCGGATTGCGCTAACGGCAGTTTTGTTGCGCCGGTTGCCTTTGAAATTGACCATATTGGCCAACTGGAGAAGGAGCACTTCGGCCCTGTTCTCCATGTGATTCGTTACGACGCGAAAGCGTTACCTGAGGTGATTAAGCAGATCAACAGTACCGGGTATGGCCTTACCCTGGGAATTCACAGTAGAAACGAAGTGACGGCGACGTTTATTGAGCAGCGGGTCAAGGTAGGTAATATCTATATCAACAGGAACCAGACTGGCGCTGTTGTCGGTGTTCAGCCATTTGGTGGCCAGGGGCTGTCAGGTACCGGTCCAAAAGCGGGTGGGCCAAACTACCTGCAGCGGTTTGCAACCGAACAGACGTTGTCGATCAATACCACGGCTGTTGGCGGAAACGCTACGCTGCTGTCTTTGGGAAGTGAGTCTGTTTAAGCAGGGGAAGCCCTTATTCACAGGCTCTGAG
>NZ_JBLYNS010000148.1:0-11536 GCF_049310205.1 Endozoicomonas sp. ALC013
CGGAAAGCCCGCACAGCCGCTGGTCAGACAACACCCGAAGGTGGGAAGAAATGATCCCTGCCCCTGCGGTAGCGGGCGCAAGTATAAGAAGTGTTGCGGCTGATGGGTGAGAAAAGGCCGTTTCCCACGGGATGAACCGTGGGAGTGCAATACCAGTGATATTCAATGCTTTTGAACTGAATCCGCCATTTACCAAAACCTGCGTAAAGCATCGCCCAATGCGGGCGGTGATATAAGCAACAAGCCCGTATAGGGCTTGCAGAACCGGAAGTCTTAAGTATTTACAGGTGTTTAGTATTTCTGTAATATTTGCGACATGAAAACAAAACGTGCTTTTAAAGAAAGATTCTACCCAACACCTGAACAGGAAGCACTCCTTGCTCAGTCGTTTGGTTGTGGCCGTTTTGTTTATAACAACACCCTCCGTTTTCGCACTGATGCCTACTACAAAAATGGGCAATCTATCTCCCATTCCAAGGCAGAAAAGCGGCTTGTGTCGCTCAAGACAGAGTTCCCATTTCTGGCTGATGTATCCAGCGTCATCCTGCAACAAACACTCAGGGATCAGCAGGAAGCCTTCAAGAACTTTTGGGCTGGCAGGGCGAAATACCCCAAATTCAAAAAGAGACATTCGAGGCAAAGTATACGGCTGACAAAGGCCGCTTTCAGCATGAAAAAAGGCCAACTGTTCATCGCCAAAAGCAAAGAACCGCTGAATATCCGCTGGAGCCGAGAACTTTGTTCTGAGCCTTCCAGCATCACCATCAGCAAAGATCGGGCGGGCCGGTACTTTGTTTCCATGCTTTGCGAGTTTGAAGCTAAACCAATGTCTATCAGCAACAAGACAGTAGGTATTGATTTAGGTTTAACCGATCTGTTCATCACATCGGACGGTAAAAAATCCGGCAATCCCCGTCACACCCGACGCTATGAGCAAAGGCTTGCCTACCTTCAGCGTCAACTGGCTAAAAAGCAGAAAGGCAGTAACAATCGAGCCAAAGCAAGGCTCAAGGTTGCCCGTGTCCATGCCAAAATAGCCGACTGCCGGATGGATGCTACCCACAAGGCATCCCGTACACTCATTAACGAAAACCAAGTTGTGTGCGTTGAATCGTTGGATGTGAAGGGCATGACGGAAGGCCGCCCCATCAAAAATCCAAAGCTGGCAAAACATATCGCAGATGCCAACTGGGGAGAGTTTGTCCGACAACTGAAGTACAAGTCTGAATGGGCTGATCGTACTGTGGTTGAGATAGACCGTTTCTTTCCCAGTTCCAAGCGGTGCTCCTGCTGTGGGTTTGTCCATGAAAGTCTGCCGTTGTCTATTCGTGAATGGGATTGCCCTGAGTGCAATACCCATCACGACAGGGACATAAACGCAGCAAAGAATATAAGAACCGCCGGACTGGCGGGGTTAGCCTGTGGAGCGACTGGAACGGGGATAGCGGCTTAAAAACCGCTATCTAGGGAAGGCGTGTTGAAGCAGGAAGGTTCTTGGAGCGATCTAAGAACCCTCGCCCGATAGGGCGGGGAGTGTCAGATGTTGCTATCATCGACATAATGAGGGTTTGATTGACCATACCAGCTGCAAAGTCCCTTGTGGTTACGCCCATCGTGTAATGGCTTAATATTTGCGTAAGATGGCTGATCGTCTGGTAATGGAAAGCTTAAAGATTTAGCGAAGTCTTCTACTTCTTTAATTTGTTCTCTAATTAACTTTCCTCTACTTAACTTTTTTCTAATTATAGGAGTTAGTGCGTCAGTACCGCCCCCTAACATTCTTGAGACAATACAATGCCTGGCAGTTAAAAGACCCTGTTGTTTAGCTACTGCATGTTCTGTGGATTTCAAAGCTGGAACTAAATTATCTTTTACTTGAGATGCCAAAGAGTTTAAAGCTTCTTCAGTTATATCAGGATATGCAATTCTGTATGCATTTTTAGTAAGTTCAATAGATGCTTTGATATAATATTCTTCCTTGCATTGCCATAATCGCATTGCATCGTGTAAAGACAGGGTCTTTTTAAACTCACTTTTATTTGAGTTTTCTATTAGTATATCTTTCAGCTTATTCTCTAGATTAAGCATATGTTTAATCATGGAAAGAACAATCTGATTGTTTTTTTGGGAAGCGATGAGGGAGTTATCCCAATGGGGAATTGTCCCGTCAGATCCAGCAAATGGCATATCAATAGTGCGTATTAGTAGACCATTCTTTCCCCTAAGTGGAATGAGTGGATATTGTAATGCACTTGCCGATGAGTCAAGTTCCTTTAAAGGTATATTTATATCACTATGAATGCCGCCGTATGTATAGAGGAGCGCTAGCCGATAATAATCACTTCGTAATGCTTGATTTTCCAGTCCTACGTTGTGTAGTTGCGTAATGTTAACAAAGTCTTTATAGAGCTTATCGCAGTCAGGCTCATTAGAATCTTTTAATGCTTTATAAAAGTCTTCATTCAGTTTGTCGACGGTGATGATTTCCACCGTCCCGGATATACCATCACATTTTGATTCTGCAGCAATAAATTTCATTGGTTTATCAGTCAGAACGCAAACATGAAAATCATTGAACTTTCCAAGGCTCTTAAAATGGTGAACTATTTGTACCTGTCTCTCAGGGAGAGTTTTCTTACCAACCCATTCAAAAAAATGGTTTCTTGGAATTAATTCTCCATGTGTTTGACTTGTAAATTCTTGATATGCACTCTTTATTTCAGAATCTTTTAGTATTAACTCTTCGATAAAGTTTTTTGTAGGTAAAGCTTGAGTGGAAGAAATGTTCATAAAACTCCGTTTAACTAATTAAATCCTTTGATCACAAAGAATTAAAATTGTTAAATTCTAACTAGTAATCAGCTTAGAGTGTGTGGTCAAGAAAAAGTTCCATAAGTTCGAATGAGAAAAGAGCACTACCCGCAAAACCTGTTCTGGTTGTGCGGGTAACGTACAGCAGATCACAGGCGATAAAACACCTATCCGGAGATAAGTTCCTCACTTTGGATGTCCAGCCGGGACTTCACCCGGCGTTCTTCCAGTTCTTTCTCTGCCTGTTCTTGCAGTTTTCCAATGTACTCACAATAGGCCGTCAGATTTTGCCTGCGGTTCTGGTCGAATTGTTCAAAACGATGTTTAAAGATCAGCTGATCCTCTTTGCTCAGGTTCATCCAGCTTGGTCTGAAACCCAGGTCTTCCGGGTTTAACAGGTCGTGCACAGCGACCCATTCCTCGCCTTGGCGAAGTTTCATGCCGGGGTTGATAATGTAATGGCCTCGACGGATGCGTTTGAATAGCCTGCGGTTATAGGGTGCATCCCGATCGACCTCATTGCCGGAGAGAATACTGCTGATGTAGCTCTGCTTTTTCCGACGTTCCGGTAAGACCTCGTCCGGCAGGGTTTGCACCCATTCGGTAATGTCTTTGGCCGAGAAACCCTCGCCTCTGCCTGCCAGTTCGCCCAGTTTGCGATAAAACATGGCAAACATCAGGTTCAGTACAAACAGTCCCATCAGGCGCTTGTCCAGCTTGATCAAACGGCCTTGGGTCTGGATGGACAGGCTGTCCGGTTCCAGGTTGCTGTAGACCGGTGCCAGTTTATGGCGGGCATAGCGCTCATCCATCAGTGCCTGTTCCAGTGCCATCTGCAGGGCGTTGAGACCATGGCTGCCAGACAGATCCGGGTTGGCACCGCGCTCCATCAGTTCCCTGACCAGGCCAGCATTGCCAAGACGGGCGGCAACCATCAACGGGGTCAGGTTGAAGATGGTGCGGTGGTCGATGCCGTATTTCTCTGTGTCGCGCAGTACACTGCCGGGGTTATTGAGGTCGTAGGTCATGTAGTGCTTTTGGTGCAGTTGTTTGACCGCTTTTTCTTCCGTCTGTGTGGCGGGTTTAAAGCCGCTGGTGAGCAACTGGTTGAGCATGGGGCGATGCCAGTGGATCAGGGCGTATTCCAGAGCCAGCAGCTGCTTTTTCCTGTTATTGCCGCTTGTGGCTTCTTTCTGCAGTTCCATGAAGGCGGTGCGATCGAGTACCGGCCAGGGTACCGGCTTTTGCTGCAGTATCCGGCTGCGGATCTCATCGGCCTGTTCCTGCTTGCCCTGCAGTTCCAGCTTGCGGGCCTCTTTCTGCCACTCATCCAGGCTGGAGTCCTGCTTATCCATCTGCAGGTCTCCGGTAAATCGTTCCAGGTCCAGTAGCCGCATTAACGGATGCTTCTGGTTGGCTTCGATAATGTAGAGGTTGCTCACCGCCCGGGTAATGGCAACGTAGAGGGCGTTGATATAAAACTTGTAGACTTCCAGGGATTTGTCCTGTTTGTTTTTCGCCCTGGCATATTCCAGTGTCTCTTTTTCCAACGCGGCGGGGTCTACACCCGAAGCAATATCCCGGAAGCTCTTTTCTTCATCGCTGATAAAGTTGTAAAGAATGATATTGTCGTATTCCAGCCCCTTGGCCTCCTGGATGGAGAAGACCAGCGGCGTATTAAACCACTGGCGGGCGGCGGCTTTCTGGTCCGGGTGCATCACCAGCACGGCAAAGCGGGTGGAGCGGGCGGTTTTGCTGTCCAGATCCTGTTTGACCTTTTGGCTGTTGGCCAGCAACTGCAACTGTCCCCGGTGTTCGCCAATGCTGTCGACCAGGTAGTTGCTCTCTTTGTCGATGGAGCCAAAGCGGGCGTGCTTCAGTTTCAGAATCCGGTTGGCAATATGGGTGATCACCGGCGCATTGCGGTAATTGGATTGGAGTATCCGGATTATCTCACCCTCACCGGTCAGGCCCTGCTGCTCGAAAAACAGGGTCTTGACCTTGGACCAGGAGAAAAAGTTCGGGTGGACAATCTGGTTGGAGTCACCACAGAGGATAAAGTGGCCCGGATACCTGAGGGTCTTCAGTATCAGGTAGAGCTGAATGTTGGTAATGTCCTGCACCTCGTCCACCACGATAAAGTCGTATTGGGGTTCGGCGCTGGCCAGGTAGCGGTGGCTGATAATGTTAGTGTCGTATAACTGTTCCTTTTCCAGGAACTGCCGGTATTTATCGAACAGGTCGTAAACGCCCGAACGCTCTTCTTCACTGAAGATGGATTGTTTCACCCCCAGCTTCAGGTACTCATCACGGGAGAGCCAGGGTGATTCGGTAGAAGGGCCGGTCAGCACGCCCCGGAACTCCTCAAAGAGTTTATGAGGGTCTTTCTGTTTGCTGTTGCCCTTATGGCGCTGGAACCAGCCTTCAAAGTCTTTCAGCGTTACTTCCCGACCGGCGGGTACCCGAATGCTTTCCAGGAACTCCCGAAAGGAGAGAAATTCCACATTCTGTTCTTCATTATCGTACTGGTGAGCGTAGTAAAGATTACGGGCGCTTTGTACCAGAAAGGGGGAGTGACTGACGTATAGTACGTCGCCCGTCGCTTGCTTCATTTTCTCCAGGGTCAGGGCGGTTTTGCCGCTACCGGCGCTGCCGATAATCACCAGGGGCGGCGGCAGCTGATAAACGGACTGCTGTTCACCATCGAAGGAGATTATCTTGTCCAGCAGGTTAAAGCGGTCGTGGTCGGTATTGAGATAAGTCAGTTCTGGTGAGGACTCAGTTTCCGCAGCCTCAATCGGCGGAATTTTTTCCTCATCAATGGTTACGCCCCGTTCCAGGAATCGGGACTTTTCATAGGCGTGATTGCGGATATACTCCAGAATCAGGCAGTAGGGCTCGCCATTGTACCGGTGCAGGGAGAATAACAGCCGATCGTTACGGTTCAGCCGTGCGCGGTAAAGGTTATCCCCGATCTTGCGCACATCCGCCTGCTGGAAATTATTGTTCTCAAGGGCTTTGCGAACTTTGGCAAAGCCGGGTATCTGGTCTGCATTGAGATCGTTGTATAAAAGTATATTCATGGGCAATAGGGTAGAAAACCTGCTGTGCTTTTGCGAGCGTCGAATGCTCTGATGATGCCAGTATTATGAATGGGTGGCCGTTGGCCAGCAATTGTTCAGAGATGTCTAATTCGATTGGTGTTGGTGGTAAATCAGAAATCCTGTCTGGGTTTTATGCGGTTGACGGAATTGACCGTTCAGGGCAGGGCCATTCTTTCGGGTTTTCCGTTATTGGCAAACGGGGTGGCTTTACCGGGTTTGCAATTGCGCGTTATAAAGGGCGTGGCCGGTCTCTGGCGCTTCCTGCCAGGCAGGGTGAGCAGGATAACAATAGGGAACTGCCCGGGCAGAATGAGATTGTTCACCGGTCATTAAGGTCTCGTCGTATATATCCTCTGCCGAGTGTTATTCGCCCTTTTTTATTCCATCCTTTTTTATTCCGTCCTCATAAGCTTCGCAGGCGCTACTGGCCGAACAGTTACCCGGCTCATCGACCGCCATTTAACAGCCATTATCCTCAAACGATGGGTGGTCTGGTTGTTTTTGGGCAGACTGGCAGGATCATGCAAAGATTTCCGGCAGCGGCCAGAAAAAGGCGGTCTTGGAAAGCTACAAAAAAAACAGTCAGGAAAGAGACAGCCTGGCAAGTTGGTCACGGTAAGATTGTCGGCGGTAAAGCCATTTTTCCGGACAGTGATCTGGTCTTTTTTCAGTTGTGTCTTGACTACTATGCCAACTGCGCCAAAAACGCCAATCACCCAGCCCGGCATGGGGCACACTCCCAATATGATCCGCTACACCGACCATACTGTGACCTGTCCTGTGGTGACCATGTATATGGTCAGGTAATGGACTGCTCTGAGGGGGGCTCTGGCCGATGCTTGCCAGAGGGGCCGGGAAGGCAGTGCGAGAGCCCGGGGAAGCATCCCTGCTTTTTCAATGGCACATGCTTTTGTGGCAAAGGCAGTGATTCCGGTGTTGTTATGTTCAGAAAATTCCGGATTGGGCTTTGGAGCATCAAGCTGTTAACCGCTTTGTTTTTATTCTTTCTTCTTATTGCCGTTCTGGAAGCCTTTACAGGTCTTCATGGCTCCGTCTCTTTCGCCAGCCCTTCGGCTTCGGAACTTTTGTCCGGATTAATCGTTGCCCTGGGGATGATGGCAATGGCCCTATTGGTTTTGTGTGTACTGATAAAGTAAGTAGCTGGCCATATGAAATCACATATTTCTGGCTACTTGGGCAGGTGCTATGCGAGGCACAACGGAGGGAGCATAGCCGTAGCTATGTGACCGGAGTTGTAACGAAGCACGACTGCATGGATGCAGGAGCTAGAGCAACGCAGGAGCGGTTGCCGGGAGTGCCTGAACAAGGAGTCAGAAATATGTGATTTCATATGGTTAGCTACTTAATACCAACTCCGCCTTCTGAAGAGCGTTTTCAGCAAGCTGTTTTGGATTGTCGCTATTGATTTCTGATCATTTGGTCATGCTATATGTTTACCGTCGGGAACTTTATTTAGCAATTGTTGACTAATGCTTTATTCGCTAATTCAAAGATGGCTCCTGTGGACAGGTTATTCGCAGGAACATCTTTGATCTGTCCAACCTCCTCCTTTTGCTGGCAATCACCCGGTTAAAGTAGTTGTTTATATGTGTAGTAGTTAAAACGATGGATCCAGTAAATGTGTATGCCGGTTGTAATTTGAACGATTTGAATAACCCGGCAAGACCTCAGCGCCCCGATAGTCCTGATGAAAACAACGCCTCTGGTACATTCTCCCGGATGTGCAGGCAGGTGGCTTCTCTCCAGCCAGGAGCGGTTGGCCCTGCTGTGCAACCCCGGGAGACTGATCGTGAGTCATTTATCCCCAATATACCTGGCCCTGCTCATTTTTCAGGCTCCGGCACTTTTGATGTTGTTTCTCAAACCAGCCTTGCTTCGGCAGGTAAAGTTACCTCGGAGCGGGATAAACCGCCAATTGAAGAACACTGGTATCAAAAAGATAAAATGGAGTATCTCTTAGATAATCTTTTGCCAAAAAAATACTGGAGCTACTTATTTCAGGAGGGTGTTATTAAGGAGGATGAAATGCATGAATTAAGAGCATTACGTATACGAAGACCCAGAGCCGAGACATTAGTTCAGATGTTAGAAAAAAAATACAAAAATCCTGGCCTTTTTGGTTTGACTAAGGAGAAAATTCTGGAAACAATTTTTACAGCCCTCGGTAAACACCAGTCATTCTTGCAGGATTGTCTCAATAAGGAATATCTGGAAACCCATCCCGGCAGTCTTAAATCCAATACTTCATCTGGTAATCAACGATCAGTGCCTGAGGACAGGCGTAATGCTCAGTATGCAGCCGCAGGACGGAAGTGTGCGTACAAAGGTGAAACAAGACAAGGCTGTGAGCATGATGATCAAGGGTTAATGAAGAAAGGCGGTAAAGGTTCAAAAGATGATACAAACAACAAATTTTCCAATGTGAAAGACAGTTTTCCTGTTCAGGAAAGTTCAGTACCACAACAACCATCATTATTGCAGGCACCACTCCGGTTTTACCCATGATCAGCGTAATCTGATGAATCGGTAAAATTCTCCATCCATGGCAGGGAGTGCTCCGGGCAAGTTGACAGCTCTGGGAAAAGGGAGATAATAGAGCGGTTTTTTGTGGTGTAGAGTTTTACCATTACTGTTTTGTAGCCAGCTTTTGTAACGATTAGTGAGTCAAATTCAGTGCTGATTCTTCGCTTCAGGGTCAGTGTATTTGATATTGGGGAGAGGTTGTCAGCTGGCTCTTGCCGAAGTATACTGATGAACAATTTGATGCGGGGTGGAGCAGCCTGGTAGCTCGTCGGGCTCATAACCCGAAGGTCGTTGGTTCGAATCCAGCCCCCGCTACCAAATCCTGAAAAACCCCCTTTGCGGGGTTTTTTGTTAGGTAGCGAGTAATTGATGTGTGATGGCCGTTCTGGTCATTGTGCGAATATATGGGGCTTTATAGCCCTTTTTTTGTTTTTTTGGCAGGTATTCAGTCGTGGCAGGTAAGCAGTCGCAGCTGGAGACACTTATCGAGCCGATCGTGGAGTCGCTTGATTACCGTCTCTGGGGTATTGAGTTTGTTTCCCGTGGGCGGAATTCGCTGCTTCGGGTCTATATCGACGCAGAAGATGGCATCACCCTGGAAGATTGCGAAAAGGTCAGTCGTCAGGTGAGTGCCGTTATGGATGTAGAAGACCCAATTGCGGACGAATATACCCTGGAAGTATCTTCTCCGGGATTGGACAGGCCGCTGTTCCGGCTTGAGCAGTACGAGATGATGACTGGCCATACGGTCAGTATACGCCTGAGGGTGCCTTTTGAAGGGCGCAGAAAGTATCGGGGCATCATCAAGGGAATTGAAGATCAGGATGTCGTTATAGAGGCCGATGGCCATGAGCTTCTGTTGCCAATCGAAAGCATCGATAAGGCGCAGGTGATACCACAGTTCGACTGAATTATCCTTCAGGCCGGGCGGATATCCCGGTTTAGCAGCCAGGGATGTGTTGGCAGGAGCCTGTCGGACTTGGCTGACCAGAGCGAGAAAAGCCTGATTTGAGACATTTTTCATGCTGATTTGAGGGGAATAGCAGGGCTATTTGACGAAAAGCAGCATGGATTGTGACCAGATCAGGCTTTTCTCCGCAGGTCAGAAGTGAGTCCGGCAGGCTCCATAGGCATGGACTGGTTCAGCATAGGCGAGGCAGAGCATGAGTAAAGAGATTCTGTTGGTCGTAGAGTCCGTATCCAATGAGAAGGGAGTACCGCCCGAGGTCATCTTTGAGGCGTTGGAAACCGCTCTGGCGACAGCGACCAAAAAACGGTACGAAACCGAAGTGGATATCCGGGTTGCGATCAACCGGGCTAATGGGGAATACGATACATTCCGTCGCTGGACTGTGGTCGCTGACGAGGATTTTGAGTTTCCCGGCATGCATCTGACTCTGGATGAAGGCAAGGAGCACGACGAGTCTCTTGAAATTGGTGGTATCTGGGAAGAACCGGTTGAGTCGGTAGGCTTTGGCCGTATTGCCGCTCAGACAGCCAAGCAGGTGATTGTCCAGAAGGTGCGTGAAGCCGAGCGCCTGCAGATGGTTGAGCAGTACCGAGACAAAATGGGCACCCTGATTTCCGGTACCGTCAAGAAGACAACCCGTGACAGCATTATTGTTGATCTTGGCAATAACGCTGAGGCGGTTTTAAAGAAAGACCAGGTATTGCCCCGCGAGAACTTCAGAATGAGCGCCCATGTTCGGGCCCTGCTCCATGAAGTGTCCACCGAGGGGCGTGGTCCGCAGTTGATGCTGTCAAGAACAGCGCCCGCGATGCTGATTGAGCTGTTCCGTATTGAAGTTCCTGAAATTTCAGAAGAAGTGATTGAGATCAAAGGTGCTGCCAGAGATCCGGGTTCACGGGCCAAGATTGCCGTGAAAACCAATGATGGCCGGATTGATCCGGTCGGTGCCTGTGTCGGTATGCGTGGTGCCCGTGTTCAGGCGGTCTCCGGTGAACTGGGCAATGAGCGTGTTGATATCGTGCTTTACGATGACAACCCGGTGCAGTACGTGATTAATGCCATGCAGCCGGCAGAGGTGGCTTCAATCGTTGTCGATGAAGACAAAGGCACGATGGATATTGCGGTCAGTGAAGATAATCTGGCTCAGGCTATTGGCCGTGGTGGTCAGAATGTCCGCCTTGCCAGTGAACTGACGGGCTGGATCCTGAACGTCATGACCGAAGAGGACGCCGCTGCCAAACAGCAGCAGGAAGCGGGTCGTGTGGTTCAGACCTTCAGGGAAAAGCTGGATGTTGATGATGATCTGGCTGGACTGCTTGTGGCAGAAGGTTTTACCTCCATGGAAGAGATTGCATACGTCCCTCTTGAGGAGATGTTGGCCATTGAAGGCTTTGATGAAGATATCGTTGAACAGTTGCGCTCAAGGGCCAAGGATCAGTTATTGACTCAGGCCATTGCCCAGGAAGAAAAGCTCGATGGTACCCAGCCTGCTGATGACCTTCTGAATATGGAAGGTATGGAGCAGCAACTGGCCTATGAGCTGGCCAGTCGCGGTGTCGTTACGATGGAAGACCTGGCTGAACAATCGATCGATGACCTTCTGGATATTGACGGAATGGATGAAGATCGGGCTGGTGAGCTGATCATGACGGCGCGGAAACCGTGGTTTGAAGAAGCGGGTAACTGAGCGGGCCACTGAGAGGAGAAGTGTGAATGGCAGATGTAACCGTAGAGCAACTCGCAGCAGTGGTCGGCGCTCCAGTGGAGCGGTTGTTGCAGCAGATGAAAGACGCTGGTCTCACCAAAAGCAGCGCCAAAGAGTCTGTGTCCGATGCAGAAAAACAGCAGCTGCTGGCCCACCTGAAGCGAACTCATGGTGATGCCGGTACCGGTTCTGAGCCGACCAGGATTACGCTGAAGCGTAAGACGGTCAGCCGCATGAAAGTGTCTGGTGGCAGTTCCGGCAAAAACAAAGTGGTTAACGTAGAAGTACGTAAAAAGCGCACTTACGTCAAGCGCGAAGCCGCTGAAGAAACACCAAAAGCGGATGAAGCGGCGGCCCGTCCTGAAAAGCAGGAAGAGCGTGGCCAGCGTCGGGATGACCGTG
>NZ_JBLYNS010000149.1:0-11235 GCF_049310205.1 Endozoicomonas sp. ALC013
AGTGAATAGTGGTTCTATTTGCTAAAAATTTCCGACTTTTTAGACCAATTTGCTGCTACCGCAGTAGGGCAGTCTATTCTCGGTCAGCCTCCTAGTACCTGACTCATTGAGTCCCTGTCAGTATCTCCTTTCTGCTGTAATTACTCCAAAGGCTCCTTTCCCGGGGCAAAGTCATAAGGTAAGGAGTGAAAACCAAATAAGTCTGACTGTTCAGCCATCAGAGTATCCTGAGGCTCTAGCCAGTTTATGGCAGCATTTACCGGAGGTGCTGAATTGCACAGCTTTTTGGGCGAAGGCTCAGTATTGGTATTGCCCGGGCTGAACATTGTTGCATCTGTTGTTACAAAGGCTATGGGTAAAGTTGCTGCGGATATTACCTGCTGCCCTGAAGTGCCGGGATAAGAGTGGAGCCTTACCGGTTTTGGAGGGCCATTTTTTTTCTTGTACGATAGCTTTGTTTTGGCTTTTAACATGGCCCTTTCATTAAAATGTTCAGTTTTGTGCCCGGGGCGTTGATGTTTATCGATATTAGTGTGATCTGGGATTGATATGCCAGCAAATGCTTCGAGTATTTCCTGATCACACTCTGAATCGCTTTCTGATTCATTTTGCGGCGTTTTTGTTGTCTGTTCAGATTTCCTGGCAAGGGGAGAAAATGCAGAGTCTTCTCCAAACAGGACGTAGTTTGATGGCGGATGTGGGGTAACCTTCAGCCCTCCGCTGGTATGTCCGATATCTGGTTTTCTTGTGGGATTTGGTTTTTTGACACCATTATCGGGTGCTTCACTCCAGAAAAGCAACGTCTTTCCAAGAGGCACGCCATTATTTTGCATAGACACACGCCAGAAGAAGTTATTTCTAAACATACTTTGATATTTTAATTCCCAATTAGTTCATTTTCTTTATGCGAAAAAATGAAAGCTGTCAGATCCCTGTCTTCGTTCGGGGTTAGCTACCTCAATAAACTGAGCTTTGGGAGTGTTGGGAAGGAACAGAGTGGGTTTCGGGTGAACCAGTCTTTAGTAAAGGTGGGGCGCGTCAACAGGCTCCGGGTTGTATTTTTCTTCTTGCTCCTTTATCAATATGTGGCTTGTGATAAAAAAGTAGTCATTTGTTTCTACTGCGGTAGGCGAAAACCGTGGTCATGTGTATCATTGTATGCGCAACTTTTGTGGTGCGTGATTGAATGTGGGGTTACATAATATTTGTACTTTCGTACTTAACACGCACGGCTTTGTAAATGATAGCTCTTTAAATTCTTTAAATGACAGTTTCATAAAGCGTAGGAGAAATTCTTATGGGCGTTTTAGTAGGCAAAAAGGCTCCTGACTTCACAGTCCCTGCTGTACTGGGTGACGGCTCTATTGTTGATGCTTTTACCCTGTCCGAAGCCATTCGTGGCAAGTACGGTCTGCTGTTTTTCTACCCTCTGGACTTCACTTTCGTATGCCCTTCTGAGCTGATTGCCCTGGATCACCGTATGAGTGCTTTCCAGGAGCGAGGTGTTGAAGTGATCGGCGTTTCTATTGACTCTCACTTTACGCACAATGCGTGGCGTAATACGCCTGTGGACCAGGGTGGTATCGGTCAGGTGAAATATACTCTGGCTGCTGATATGACACACGACATCTGTAAGTCTTATGACGTTGAATCAGAAGGTGGTGTGGCATTCCGTGGTGCTTTCCTGATCGACAAGGAAGGTCTGGTTCGCTCCCAGATCGTCAATGACCTGCCGCTGGGCCGTAATATGGATGAACTGATTCGTCTGGTTGATGCCTTGCAGTTCCACGAACAGCACGGTGAAGTTTGCCCGGCTGGCTGGAACAAGGGCGACAAGGGCATGACAGCCTCTCCAGACGGTGTGGCCCAATACCTGTCCGAGAGTGCAGATGGTCTCTAGGTTGATAAATGCCATATATACAGCCTTTTTAAAAAGTTTTTTGCAGTGGAATACTTGACTCACGGCAAAATAACCTTATCATTCGCTGCCGTTGGTTGGTGACGAGATGTCGCTGCCAGGCATAGTTCCCTGATAGCTCAGTTGGTAGAGCAAATGACTGTTAATCATTGGGTCGCTGGTTCGAGTCCAGCTCGGGGAGCCACTTATTCTTTATGTTAGTCTGTGGCTGGCATAAGAGCGGGTCGTTAGCTCAGTCGGTAGAGCAGTTGGCTTTTAACCAATTGGTCGTAGGTTCGAATCCTACACGACCCACCATTTTATTTTATGCTGAAGCATAAACCGCCCTGTAAATCGGCGGTTTTTTTATCCTGATCAATAAGGGTCAGAGATAGTCTAAGCATTGCGTTCTTTAAAAGATTCTTTGTTAAGAATGGGTCGTTAGCTCAGTCGGTAGAGCAGTTGGCTTTTAACCAATTGGTCGTAGGTTCGAATCCTACACGACCCACCATACAGCATTGAGATTTGTAAAAAGTCCCTTGTTGAAGAAACTGTTGTCAGTACAGTAAAACTGTCGATTAGTTCCCTGATAGCTCAGTTGGTAGAGCAAATGACTGTTAATCATTGGGTCGCTGGTTCGAGTCCAGCTCGGGGAGCCACTTATTCTATCTGTCAGCCTGTGGCTGATGTAAGAATGGGTCGTTAGCTCAGTCGGTAGAGCAGTTGGCTTTTAACCAATTGGTCGTAGGTTCGAATCCTACACGACCCACCATACAGCATTGAGACTCATAAAAAGTCCCTTGTTGAAGAGACTGTTGTCAGTACAGCAAAACTGTCGATTAGTTCCCTGATAGCTCAGTTGGTAGAGCAAATGACTGTTAATCATTGGGTCGCTGGTTCGAGTCCAGCTCGGGGAGCCACTTTTCTTAACTATTATGAAGTGCTGTTGTTGGTGTTTTCAAATCCTGTCGCCTTTATCTTGGCACTCACTTCTTCGACTGCACGCACAGTATGGAGTCGAGCTAGCTGCATTTCTGCCAGGTCAATCACCCTGTCTGCCATGGCAATGGTTTCCTGCCTGTGAGCAATCATTATCCGGGAGATGCCCAAATTTTTTAACACCTTGTTTACCTGCTGCTCGGAAATGGTATCTAGGTGGCTGGTCGCTTCATCCAGGAACAAAATCGCAGGGTCTGCGTATAACGCTCTTGCCAGTAATAGGCGCTGAATCTGACCTCCAGAAAGTGTATTACCCATATCACCTACCAGAGTCTGCATTCCCATTGGCATAGCCATTATTTCAGGCAGTATACCCACCTTGGCTGCACATTCTTCGATACGAGCCTGATCATGTTGGGCGGCAAAAAACGCAATGTTATCAGCTATTGAACCGGACAATAGCTGGTCATCCTGCATCACAGCAGACGCCTGCCGCCGGTAGTTTCTAAGACCAAGATGTCGTATATCTTTTCCATCCAGCAGTACCTGCCCTTTACAAGGCTGGATTAATCCCATCATAATTTTCATTAGTGTTGTTTTGCCAAATCCGGAAGGTGCAACAATCACAACAGACTCACCAGGCTGAATATCCAGGTTAATGTTTTCCAACAGCCAAGGCTCTTCATCATTGTACTTGAAGCACACATCCCTAAGGCTGATTTCTCCATTGGCTTTAGTTAGCGTGGTATGGGGGGTATCGAGATGTTCCTCATCTTCTGTCAGGGCAATATCTGCAATTCTGTCCAGATGTAAAGTGAGCATTTGGTACTCAAACAGCTTGTCTATAAACGTCTGGGCCTTTCCTGAGAATTGCTGTCGCCAGGCCAGAAACGCATAGAGCATGCCGATTGAAAAAATATTATCTAGGATCAGTAAAGCCCCCAGCCAGATCAGTACTATGTACTCCACACCACTGCTTAGGCGGTGAAAAGTGTTCCAGGCAATCTGTAACCTACCCACTCGAATATCCGCATTCACCCAGTCAGCATAACTGTTCTGCCATTTCGAGATACGAACCGCTTCCCGGTTAAATAGTTTCAGGGGCTGGATGGCTCTTACAGATTCCATAAAGTCAGAATCCTCCTTGGCAGCCATCATAATGCTTTCTTCTGTACGTGTTTTGAGAGGTCGAAAAAACGCCAATCGAAACAGGGTGTATAGCAGCACTGCTCCCAAGGCAACAGTTGCCAGTTTGGGACTATAAATATACATCATCGCCAGTGTGACGACAGCCATAAGGCCATCCGTCAGTCCCTCAATAAAGCCTGTACTCAGCATCTGGTTAACTTGGCTCAATGAGCTGAATCGAGAAACCACATCCCCCATATGTCGCTTTTCAAACCAGGGTAGTGGCAGGCGCAGAAGGTGCCGGAACAGATTGCTGGCCAGCTGAATTCCTAGATGACTACGCAGGAAAAGAATAACCCAAGACCGGATGGCAGAAGTGGCCACATTAAAGACAGTGAGTAGCAAGAAACCCAGCCCCAGAACAAAAATTAGGTCTCGGTCATTATTCATCACCACATTATCAATGGTGAGCTGCATAAAATAAGGCGTGACCAGGGCAAAAACTTCCAGCGCCAGCGCCAGGAAAAAAATTTGTACCAGACTTCGTTTCAGGCCACTGATATTGGTCCAGAGGCTTGAAAGCCCCATTTTTTTAGTTTCTTTCTTTCGTTTAAACGATGGGGAAGGCTGTAGCTCCAATGCAATGCCGGTAAACGACTTGGAAGTATCTTCCCAGTTCACATGCCGAACACCCGAACTAGGGTCGTGTATAAGAATGCCTTTGCGGCTGACTGATTTCAGCACTACAAAGTGATTCAGGTTCCAGTGCAGAATGCATGGACGACGCAATTCTTTTATTTCATCAAGATCAAGCTGCAATGCCCGGCTATTCATCAACAGCTGTTCGGAAATATTCATCAGTTGCTCCAGAGTGGAGCCACGCAGACTGACGGAAAACCTATTCCGCAGAGTATTCAGGTCAATTTCATGACCAAAGTAACTGGTCACCATGGCAAGGCAAGCAAGGCCACACTCAGCCGATTCACTTTGCAAAACAATGGGGAGTCGGCGTTTAAACCCAAAATTCAGGAGACTAAAAACTTCCATGCTGACACCCGGTGGTTATTGTTATAGCGGACTCACCCAATGGTTGTTTCTATTTTTTTAGGCATGCTCAGCCTGAAAAAAAGCTACGGCCTTTCAGACTGTAAAGTGGCTCCAGCAACCATTCAATAATGGAACGGGATTCCCCCATAAGGTCAGCACTTAGCAGCATTCCGGACTGCAAAGGGTACTGTTCACCAAAAGCTGTGACCGACTGATGGTCTAGCGCGACTGTGATTCGATAGACAGGTTCTGTCACGCTGGCTGGCGCGGGTATATCGTCAGGAGCAATAATAGTGCGAGATATATCTGAAACCTGTCCCCGATGAAAACCAAACTTCTGATAAGGAAAGGCTGGATAGCGAATCTGCACAGGTTGCCCTTTTGTTGTAAACCCGATAGCTCTGGTGGGGACATACAGCTCTGCCTGCAACTTACTCTGCTCGGGCAGGATCGCCAATATCTGGCGACCAGGAACAATGAGGCCTCCTTTGCGTACCAATACACTGGTAACCGTACCACTAACGGGAGCCGTAATCAGATAGGATGAGCGCCCCTCTGTTTCTATAGACCGCTCCCGAAGTTCTGCGATCACTGCCTGCAAAGAAGACAGGCTAACTCCTGTATCTACATCAACTCGCTCATACTGATTTCCAGCTTCCGTCAGTCGGGAGTACAGGCTGACTTTTTCTTTCTGCAGGCTTTGGAGATCTAGCTTGCTACTGAGCAGCACAGTGAGTTTGGCATTATAATCAACCTGCGTCAGGTGCCCTTTACTCAGCAGGATTTCAAGCCCTTTGAGTTCTTGCTCAAGAGTATCGGCATGTTGTTTTTGGGTAGCTATCTGCTCCGTAAGAAAACCTGCTTGGTGTTTCAGGTCTTCTTGTAACAAGGCAAGTCGTTGTTTCTCAAGTTGAGCTAGTTGTTGCTGCTGGCTGATCTGCTGTTGAAAAGAAGCAATAGCTACCTTTAGCTGTTCCTGAAGTCGCTTTTCCATACTGCCACCAACCAGTTGCCTGTCGGTTTTTACACGCAGCATGGGCGAACCTACGGTTACTTTATGTCCTTCAGTTACCAAAAGATCCACAACAGTGCCAGACTGTTCACCGATTATCCGGCTTAGCCCTTTCGTTGGTTGCAATACCCCAATGACTGTTTCTGACTTTGTATAACTGCCCCAGAGCAGGAAAGTTACTAAGGCGCACAGTAGGGTACAGACAAAAATGACTAGATAGAGATGGGGAAAAGGGTTGATAATCAGTATGCTGCCACGATCTGACCGGTGAGAATAGTTAATCACTTCCTTTCGAAATAAACTTTTCGTCTCTGACATATCCGCATAGTTCTATTCATTTTTCTGGTTAATGGTATTGACATCTTCATCATTGTGCAATTAACTTTTGTTTTGTCGGCTAGGATGTAGACAAGGATTAACAATGGAATACAAAATGAAAGAATTAGATAAGAGTGAAATCAAAGAAGTTAGTGGCGGAGTACCTAGCGCTGGAGAAGTTGGTGGTGCTGCACTCTCTGGAGCATTAACAGGCGCACTAGCAGGTTCAAGGCTAGGTTTGCCGGGTGCAATTGGTGGGGCCATCTTTGGGGCCGCTATGGGAGCAAGTATGAGATTGGCTATGTACACCATGAAATAGCTCACATCGTAACCAAAAAATTGCTGGTAGCCATTTGAAATTGTCGCTTTCATAGTTTTCTACTGGTTGCTAGCAGCTATTACGCCGGAACAACACTAACTCTCATGAAGATTAGCCATGAAAAAAATGTTTTTATTTCAACGATTCTTATCAGCCGTAGGCGCATACTCTATTTCGCTGCTACTACTTCACTACCTTGACTTTCTTCCATCAAGTAGCATTAGTGATTTAGCAATCATGGGGTTGGTTATATCATTTTCATATGCATTATTTGAAGTCTTTGCAATGGAACCATTACTTTTGAGGAGGAAATTTAAGAAATCAAGTTAGAAGAAACCTTTTTCTTGATTCCAAAATTAACAGCCCTCTTCCTGCGTAGCCCAGCCAGAGATGATTTCAGTGAATCTAGTTTCATACTTGATGCTTCATGAACCTCTCTGGGAGCATTTTTCTTTAAGGCAATCCGATTGGTGATCCAGAACAGTACGAAACTTATCCCCCCAGACGGTTATAGCTTCTCTTTTTCTCATAGTTGCCAGTCCATTTGGATGTCGGATCTTCCTGACTTGCAACGGGCCAAAGCGAATTTGCTGAGTCAATGATTTTTTCCAGTGGCCACCCCCCTTAACCAATGCCCAGAGCAACGCTTTTACCCGCCCTCTCACAAAACCTTGATGAACATGATCTGGGCTATACAAATATTAAAGTAGAAAGATAACGGCCATCAGAAATCTGTACTTCCAGCAGGTGTCGTGTCATTCTATCAGGCTGATAGAAAGTGGCCAGTCCCGCCTGTCTTGGTCGGTCTTTCAGCAACCTGAAACTGGTTCGGGAGACACTGGGCAGCTCATAGTACTCCAGCGTTATACCCCAGCTTCTGGAGACTGCCAGTTGCTCACAGGCCTCCCTGAAGAGGCGAAGGCCTCCGGTTTTATCCTGGTTTGAGCAGACTATCTCACCATAATCAACCGGCTAGCTGGGACTGTCTTTTGAGGGATCACCAAGACTGCCCGTTTCTGTTTCGGCCTCTTCTGCTGGTCGAATCCCCCCTTTGCTGGCCATGATTTGCTTGCTGCTCCCCTTCATAAACCAGTTCAACATCGGGGTCCACAGCGTATTCAAACGTCACTGGTCGAATTTCAGCAAAGCGGGTATGCCGTCCAGTTCCAGCATCATCTTCCTGTTCGTCAATCTCCAGTGTTTCAGGTGTACCCAGTAAAAACAGGTGAAGCAGAAGCCTGAACTCCGCCATTTTTGACAGGTTGTTTCCGTGCAGGGTGAGAGAACAAAGGTTTGTAGCCATGATCTGGCAGCCGGGTAAATCCCAGCACCTCCCTAACAAATACCGTATTCCCCCATATAGGGCCTGCATATTCCACCTTCATACCCGGAAGATCGGGTATATCCATGATGAAGGTAAACCGCCTGTATGTTTGGGATACCCTGCTTTCCTGTTGCTCCACCATATGCCGGTAAACGCTGGAGAACAATCTTGACGGTTCCGGATGTAACAGCAACCAGATTAAATGATACAGAACCTGCGGATTATCGATCAGATACAGAGGTGTTTCTTCTCTGAACTTTATCTCAGCCTGCCCCTGAAATGGCCTGTGTTGATTCACCGGTGCTAACTGGTTGAGACCTGCAGGCATAAACAACTGTCGGGCAATAGGCTTGTTTCGAATCAGTAACGCTCTCGCTAGTTCGATAACAGGCAAAACATAGTTTCTGTTACCTTGTCGAAAAACATACATCTGTTGCTGACAAAGTTCTGGCTGAGAGTAGAGAGGCCACAGACTGGCAGGGATGGCATTCGCAGCAGTCTCTACCTTCCAATCACTCTTGCCGGGCAGGGTTACCCAAAAGGTTTCATCTGCTGGCATGGGCTCAGGTATTCGATCCTGAAACCACTGCCCAATCCGCAAATCAGCTAAAGCTTCGACCCTGAAATAGTGCGGACTCAGTTCTGCTTGCTCATTCTGCAGGTAAGCAACCAGCTTCCAGCCCTGATTAGGCTTTAAAAAGAGATTACCGAGGTATATCAGTCTATGGCGCAATGGCACTGACTTAAGCTCACTTCCCTTGGTATTTCTTGAGTCTGCGTGCCTGCGACCTTGAATGTTGGAGCCTTTTATGCGGTTTTCATGGTCGTTTTGATGACATCAAAATCAATCTCGACGTGCCAGCGTTTCAGATACAGCGCAATGATCTCTGTCCGGGGATACTCCTCAGCATCCAATAAAGTGGTGATGATGGTGCGACGTTTGTTCTTGACAGCACGGATTACCAGCTCTGCAGGCATCTGATCATAAAGCTCCTGACTCATCTACTCAGGCCGGACTGGTCTTGTTAATTTGAATAATCCAACCTTGCTACCCAGCTTGTGATCGCATTTCCGGAAATCAATATGGCGGGCACCATTTTTCTCGAAAACCACGTCAGCCTTGGCTTGTAACAGCAAAGCCAACAGGAAGTAGTTCTCAAAATTCGCATCACCTAACAGGATGTCGCCATCCTGCAGATGGGAGAACAATTTCCTGAGCAAAGCTTGTTCTCCGGTTTCTTTCCCTTCGTAGGCAGCCACAGCAAAATCAAGCAATGCGCCACTGCCAAGACATATTAAAACAAGAATTCTGAGAATCGGGAAACCAAGCCCTTTTTTTGAGTGCCAGGCTGAGGATATTCTTTCTGATTTTTCTCGGTGTCAGGCATCAACAATGTTGAATCATCAGTAAGCAGTACACGACGTTGATGCCATAGCCATGATTCTGGTGAGGCGTGATCAAGGCTATTGCCAGATATGCGCAGCAAACCTCTTACGGATACTTCACTCAACCGTTGCCTCGCTTTGCAATATGCGCTGGTGTCAGTGTTGGGCACCTTGTTCTTGTTGCCCTTGACAACCTGGTCTCTCGCTTCATCAATGAGGGCGTGGCGGCATGACTTGGTGTCGCTGGCCACCTGTCGCATGAACAAGATTAATGTTTTGATGGGTGGAAAATCCCTTACCCTGCAGCCGGGGTAACAATTCTGAAAAGAGTTAAGGTCATCAGAGGTAAGGATTGATGAAAATTCATCACTTTCAGTCTGTGCAAATTGGTGAAGGCATTCATCTGCGAGGGACAGAAACTCTTGGCTACACTTGTTCATGGCTTGCTCGGAAGGGAAATATTTAGGTTTGTGACTCTTTATAGTCGCTTCTTTCCGAGTAAGCCTTGAATTATCAAGGGCTGAGGCCTTAAGTCAGTGCCATTGGGGTAACACCAGGTTTCTGGCAGCGCCATCTCCCCAGCCTGCAACCGGTAACCAAGCGAGGTAGGCACCAAATACCAGGGAAAGAATCGCCGTCAGCAACCGCTTGAGAATTATAGGAGAACATGGACAATTCGCTCTTTCCTCTGGAGTTCCCTCTTCGTTTTGTTATTCATGACCATCCGTGGCACACGACAGCTTTTGAGCGCACTCCTGCTGTACAACAGCAGGAGGCTGTCCAGTTACTTAATAGAAAGGTATCGGGCCCGATGGATATCGGAGACGTTATCAATCCAGCCATCAACCTTCGGACTTATCAGGTTTTTGGATACATAGTGGTAAATAGGTGCATTCGACTTATCATAACCCGCTTGTTTCATCAGCTTTTGCGCTTCGGCGACACGCTCGGCCTGATTCATTCCTTTCCAGCTGACTTCAGGAGATGAGCCGTAGTCGCCAGTATCGGGTGGTACAAAGCTTTATGCCGCTACTTCACCCGTTCTCAACACTTTTTCAGTGAGAATTTTGCGATCAATGGTCATCGCCAGTGCCCTCCGGACACGCAGGCCTTTCAGCGCATCATCATCGAGGTTAAGAGGGTAGTAATAAACGCCGAGATACGGTGCGATGCGCACGTAGTCCGGCATGTTTTTCTCCAGCCATTTCAGGTCTGAAGAAGCAAAGTCTGTTTGAATATCAACCTCGCCAGCCCGAACTCGCTTCAGTACAGCTGAACGGTCTTCCTGTGGGTAGTAAAGCAGTTCATCCAGCGATACATTCGCAGCGTCGTAGAATTGCGGGTTTTTTTCCAGGCGAATCTGAGCGTTAGGTGTCCACTCACTCAGAGTGAACGCGCCATTGCTGACCATGTTGCTATCTTTTGCCCAGTTTTTACCCAGCTCTTCGATTTTGTGACTCGGAACAGGGAAGGCGGTGTAATGGGCCAGCTGTGCAATAAAGTAAGGGGCCGGGCCGGAAAGTGTAATTTCGAGTGTACTATCATCAATGGCTTTTACTGCAAGCGCTTCAGGACCTGTCTTGCCGGTGTTGTACTCTTCAGCACCTTTGATGGTGTAAAGAAGGGAAGCATAACCCGCAGCAGTTTCAGGCTTCAGGATACGTTGTCCGGAGTGGTTAGCAATGTGCCGGAAAGCGCAATAGAAACAGCCAGCAAGCCAGCTTTAAGTTGCTTGAATTGTTTGATTTTCACGGGTGCTACTTCCTCTTTTCATGGTCTTCTTATGTAGTAAGTATCGACAGTCTACTTAAGCCCGGAGGGTATCCATGCTCAACAACGTAGCGATATATAGAAGTACGAAGTCG
>NZ_JBLYNS010000150.1:0-11223 GCF_049310205.1 Endozoicomonas sp. ALC013
CGAAGAGAAAAGCCATGGTAGAATGGAAACACGTCTTCATATAGTCAGTGATATCTTTGATGAATTCGTTAATCTTTCTTTTGATTGGAAAGGAATGAAAACGCTCGGGATTATTTTGTCTGCCAGAATGGAAAATGGATGTTGCAATGAGAGAAGATGATTGTCGAATCAGAAGAGGCAATGCAGCTGAAATGCTCACTGGTTTTCGACATATGGCAGTTAAATATGTTGAACAATACCAAAACCTTTAAAGCTGGTCTGAAGCGGAAGCAGAAAAAGGCCGCCATGAGCACTCGATATCTGTCTGAAGTCCTCGCAGGGTGCGGGGTTTCATGATTTTTACCTGGCGTATTATCGGAGGTGAGCTGGTTTTTTATCCACTTGGTACCATATTAGCGAAAGTCGATACGCTATTCAGAATGCTGTCAGGCTTAATCAGCGCCATCAAAAAAAAACAAGATAACCACTCCCGGGAAACATGACTTCCACAGAAAAAAACTATTTCCAATTCCCAGTTCAAAAGTCCCAAGGATTGAACAGTTTTGCACCTGACTGTTCAAAGTCCCTGATGTTCCTGGTAACAACGGTCATTTGATGAATGATAGCGGTGGCGGCAATCATTGCGTCCCGCTCAGACTTCGGGTTTGGGATATGCAACTGGGCGCAGTGTAGGGCAATCGGGGTATCCAGTACCAAAATGCGCCCCTCAAAGGCGGGAAGCATTCGCTGGTCCATCCACGCTCTGAGCACTTTACCCTGCTGCGGGTCTTTCCTCTCTTTTAACAGGATGCCCATTTCTATTTCCAGAACGCTGATCACCGAAAGGTAGAGTTCATTCGGTACCACGGATCCGGCCCATCGACTTACCGCAGGACTGCCTTTGCCTGTGCTGCATTTGCGTAGCTCAGAAACAACGTTGGTATCAAGCAGGTACATCAGGAAAAATCTGCCGGTTTCAGGAAGTTGTCTTTTAAAGGCTCCGCTTCCAGGTCGGTATCTTCCGTTTCGGGCATAGCCAGCAGTTCAAGAATATTGGCAGCATTGCGGGTGATCTCTTTATAGTGATCGATATTGAGCAAAACGTGCGTGACGTTCCCTCTGTCAGAAATAAATACCGGTCGCTTAAGCGCCGATCGCTTAGCCTCCGTGACATTCTGGTTAAATGTCCGTGATGAAATGGTCGTTATACTCATGCCACTAGCCCTATTAACAATTCACTGTGTAGTAATGTAGCTACATTATTTGCACTTTTCAAAATTTATATAAACTGTTTTTATTTTTGAGTCTTGTCTCATAACCCACAACCCAAAACATCTATGAACTTAATACCCATAATAATATCCGGCGGTTGTGGCAGTCGCCTCTGGCCTCAATCCAGGGCTCTGTATCCGAAGCAGTTTCTGCCACTGGTCAATGATCAGACCATGTTTCAGAATACCGTGGCCCGGCTGGATGGTCTGGATGCTGCGGGCGCTCCAGTGGTGATTGCCAATGAGGATCATCGTTTTCTGGTGGCGGAGCAGCTTCGTCAGATGGGGCGCAGTGCCGAGGCGATTATTCTGGAGCCGGTGGGCAGGAATACGGCACCTGCGGTTGCTTTGGCGGCTTTAAAAGCTTTGGAGCAAGGAGATCATCAGGAAGAGTCGGTGTTGCTGGTGCTGGCGGCGGATCATGTGATTCAGGATAAAAAGGCGTTTCATCGGGCGGTTGAGGCGGCGTTGCCGACGACAATGGAAGGTAAATTGGTGACGTTTGGTATTGTGCCTGCCCATCCGGAAACGGGGTATGGCTATATCAAGGCGGGTGACAAGTTAATTGGTAATCAGGGAGTAGCTGATAAAACGAATGAGCCTGAATCCCCGGCTCACGACACATCACTGACAACTATCTACTCTGTAACAGAGTTTGTTGAGAAGCCGGATCAGGAGACTGCTCAGGACTATCTGACTTCTGGTGATTATTACTGGAACTCCGGCATGTTTATGTTTAAAGCTTCCCGTTATCTTGAAGAACTGAAGCAGTTCCGGCCAGATATTCTGGCAGCCTGTGAAAAAGCGATGATGGTTCAGAATCCTGACCTTGATTTTATCCGGCTGGATGAAGACGCCTTCAGGGCATGCCCGGATGACTCTATCGACTATGCGGTGATGGAAAAAACGACGGATGCCGTTGTTGTTCCGTTGGATGCGGGATGGTCTGATGTTGGTTCCTGGTCTTCTCTTGCCGATATTTCTGAGCAGGATGAGCTGGGGAACTCGGTTCAGGGGGATGTTCTGCTACAGGATACTACCAATAGCTATGTACGCAGTGAGAAAAAGCTGATTGCAACGGTTGGGGTCAATGATCTTGTCGTGGTAGAAAGCGACGATGCCATTCTGGTTGCGCATAAAGATCAGGTGCAGGATGTCAAGAAGGTAGTTGAGTCGCTCAAAGCCGCAGGACGACCTGAGGTGAATCTGCATCGGAAGGTTTGTCGGCCCTGGGGAGCTTATGACGCCATTGATATGGGTGAGCGTTTTCAGGTCAAGCGCATTATGGTCAAACCAGGTGCCAGGTTGTCGTTGCAGAAGCATTATCATCGTGCTGAGCACTGGATTGTGGTGAAGGGCACAGCAATGGTGGAAATTGATGGGAAAGAGGTTTTGTTAACCGAAAATCAGTCCACTTATATTCCTATTGGAGCGGTGCATCGGCTGGAGAACCCGGGGAAGTTTGACCTTGAATTGATCGAAGTTCAAAGTGGCGGGTATCTTGGTGAAGATGATATTGAGCGTTTTGAGGATACCTATGGAAGAGCTTGAGGTGATTTCATGGCATGAGTAACCCTCAGCTTAGGAATTGTTTATTATTTCCGTTCACCCTGAGGCTTGTCGAAGGGGCGTGCCACCGAACTTCGACAAGCTCAGTCCGAACGGAGTCAGGGAATGAAAATAGGGAAGTCATTTTCAGACAACTCATTAGTCATTGTCCTTAATGGTGGTCAGGGTTTGAAATTGGCATCGACCACCTCTTCAAACCGCCATGGGCACAGGTTCGGAAATGATGAGGTGGGTATCCCGGTTTCATCATGAGCATCTTCCACTGCATCTCCGTAGGCGAGAGGCAACATTTCAGGAATTTTTGACTTCAGGCCGGCGTTAGCCCTTAACAGTCGGCGTATCTGTTTTCTCTGTTCTTTGATGGTGCTTTCCCAGCTATGGCCGGTGAGTTGTTTGTCTGGTTGGTATTGCCATTTCAGCAGGTGCATCAGCAGTACTGTCAGACGGGATTGCAGTGCCCGATAGTCACTTCGGCCCATGCCCTCGATTTCCTCAAGAAGGTTATGAAGATCCAGTTCGGCTATCCGGCCACTGCGTATCAGTTCTGCCTGTTGCTGAGTCCAGCTGTAAAAGTCTGTCTGGTATAAATCCTTCATGGGGAGGGCTCCATTATTTCAGTCAGTGCAGAAAAGCTTTAATACCCGTGCACCCTGTTCATCCTGAGGGCCAGTCGAAGGGCGGAAACGCCGGACTCTGATAGATCGTGCCAAGCACCCTTCGACTCCGCTCAGGGTGAACGGAGATTCGACTCCGCTCAGGGTGAGCGGAGATTCGACTCCGCTCAGGGTGAGCGGAGATTCGACTTCGCTCAGGGTGAGCGGAGATTCGACTTCGCTCAGGGCGAACGGAGGTTGTACACGTCAAACTCATTGAAACCATGTACTAGCTGCTGCGCTATCTTACTGTCGTTAAAGAGAGTGTTTGCTGTATTATTGATCAGCCACAGAGTTATCGTGTATTTAGACAGCTTCCAGCATAGCATGGTTCCATTGTTTGTTAAGGAGTTAGGTATTGACTTTCACCTGGATCGACTGGCTGATCGCCGGTATTGTTATCATCTCCTCGCTTATCAGTTTAAAGCGCGGTTTTTTTAAAGAGGTTCTCTCCCTGTTGACCTGGCTGGCCGCTATTTTTGTTGCCTGGTCGTTTGGTGGTGCCCTGTCAGAGCGATTGACTGATTACATAGCCACTCCATCTGTTCGGGTAATGGCCGCCTGTGCCTTGTTGTTTGTGGCAACGCTGATGGTCGGTGCGCTGGTTAATCGTATTATTGCTGAACTGGTTCAGGCGACAGGGTTGTCGGGGACTGACCGTATTCTGGGTATGGCGTTTGGTGGTTTGCGAGGCTGTTTACTGGTGACGATTCTCGTTGGCCTGATGACGCTGGCTCCCCTGGAGCAGGATCAGGCCTGGCAGCAGTCGGTACTTTTACCCCATTTTATGCTGCTGGCTGACTGGTCCAAGCAGACAGTTTTTGATGTTATGGGGCCGTTGATGCAAAGCTGACTAACTGATGGTTTTTACATGAGAATAAGTCAGTATCTTCTCATCGGCAGTTACCAGTGGTGCGGCTAATGATCTGGATAGCGCGACAATAATCCGGTCTGCCGGGTCTTTATGGAACTGGCCAGGTAATCGGGTGGATTCAATGGCCACTTTGTTGCTTAAGGGTTCGAAATGCAGTGAATCCACCTGCTGCGCCAATCCCAGCCAGGAGTCCAGATCCATGGTCAGATTCAGTCGACCTCTGTTGACCAGCATGGCGATCTCCCAGCTGGTGATGGTGGATACTATCAGGCAACCGTTGTTTTTCTGTTCCTGTTCAATGGCATTACGTGCGGCTGTACTAAGTTTATGACAGCCGGACAGCCACCAGATCAGGATATGGGTATCAAGGACGATCAATGGTTGGCCTCCCAGTCTTCATCGGCAACGGGGGTGGTTGGGTCATCATAGGAAAGTACCGATCCCCGCAGGGTTTCCATGGGTGTTTTTGATGCCCTGTGGCATGGCTCTGAGATTCCTGAATAAGAGCTGTCATTCACCTCGACCGACGTATCGGTAATGCTCTTATCGTAAGCAACCTTCCCCTTTAATAATCCATGCCCCCTGTTATCTGCGGCTGTTGTATATGGCACCAGCCGCATGACCGGTTTTTTACGCTGGGTGATGATAATGTCGGCATTTTCTTCCAGAGCCAGGCGCACTAATTCCGAGAGCCTGGTTTTCGCTTCATGCATACCAACGGTTATCTGGGTTGATTCTTTTGTCATGGCGGGTATTTCTAGCTAATTGAACTAGTTTAAACATAGTTACTTGACCCGTATTGTGCAAAAACTTTTTCGCAGTTTGCTGATCTTAAGGGAAGTTGTGGTTTTCGTAATCCTCTGATTTAGCGTATTATCTCAGGCTCTCCGTTATCAGGGATAAACGGGTTTAAAGTGATTGAACAGGCAATTTTAATCATTAGTTCCGATAACGATATTAGCTGATCAATCCTGAGGATGAGTGCATGTGTGGAATTGTCGGTATTTCGGCAACGGTGAATGTTAACCAGCTGTTGTTCGATGCGCTGACTGTGCTGCAACACAGGGGGCAGGACGCTGCGGGGATGGTGACTCTTGATGAAGGTCGCTTTTTCCTGCGTAAAGATAACGGGCTGGTGAAGGATGTCTTTCGTACCCGTCATATGAAGCGGCTTAATGGCTGCTCCGGCCTTGGGCATGTTCGATACCCGACGGCGGGTACTTCCAGTTCAGCAGAAGCCCAGCCATTCTATGTTAACTCGCCTTATGGCATCGCTTTAGCCCATAACGGCAACCTGACCAATGCGGATGATATCAAACAGTCGTTGTTTGCCAGTGACCTCCGCCACATTAATACCCACTCCGACTCTGAAATCCTGCTGAATGTTTTTGCCCATGAATTGGCCAAAGAGGGTAAGCATAAACCGCTGGCAGAAGATATTTTCAACGCAGTAACCGGTGTTTACCAGCGCTGTGAAGGTGGCTTTGCTGTGGTGGCTCTGATTAATGGTCATGGCATGGTCGGTTTCCGGGATCCCCATGGCATTCGGCCGCTGGTATACGGTAAGCGGGAGACTGAGAACGGTGCTGAGTATATGCTGGCCTCAGAATCAGTGGCCCTTGATGCCCTGGACTTTGAGCTGGTGGGTGATGTTGCTCCGGGGGAAGCCATTTATATTGATGAGCAGCGGCAGCTCCATACTTTCCAGTGTGTACCCGGTAAGCTGACTCCCTGCATGTTTGAGTACGTGTATCTGGCCCGCCCGGATTCCAGCCTGGATGGTATTTTTATCTATCAGTCCCGTCTGCGTATGGGGCAGACGCTGGCCAATAAAATCCTCCGGGAATGGCCTGATCATGATATTGATGTGGTGATGCCCATTCCGGATACCAGCCGAAACTCTGCCCTGGAGATGGCAACCCGCCTGGGTCTGCCTTATCGGGAAGGTTTTGTTAAGAATCGTTATATTGGCCGGACCTTTATCATGCCCGGTCAGGCCATTCGCAAGAAGTCTGTACGGCAGAAGCTGAATGCCATTCATCAGGAGTTTGCCGGTAAGAATGTGCTGCTGGTGGATGACTCCATTGTCCGTGGCACCACCTGTGAGCAGATTATTGAGATGGCCAGGGATGCCGGGGCCGAAAAGGTGTATTTCTGTTCAGCGGCTCCTGCCATTCGTTATCCCAATGTATACGGCATTGATATGCCAACCCGGGAAGAACTGATTGCCCATGGTCGTACGGATCAGGAGGTTTGTGAACAGATCGGTGCCGATAAACTGATTTTTCAGGATCTGGATGATCTTAAGAAAGCGGTTTCTTCTCTTAATCAGGCCATTGACGATTTCGATTGCTCCGTGTTTGATGGTTGTTATGTAGCCGGTAATATTGATGCTCATTATCTGGAGCAGCTGGCTTCCAGCCGGAACGATGATAGTCGTCAGGCGGAGAGTGATATTATTGATCTTCATAACGAAGGGGATCTCTGACTTGTTTTGCTTAATGGAGATTTATTGGTACATGCTGGTGATCTGAAGGGATCGCATGTCAAACGAAAACCGCCACTGGCGGTTTCTCCGTTTGGCCAGCTCGTCTAATATGGGTTGTTGTTCGAGTTACAACATATCGGATTAACCCGGTCTAGAGGTTGGGGATTCGGTGGTCGAGTCTTTGGTGGGCGAGTCTTCGGTTGTCGGGGTTTTGGTGGTCGAGTCTTCGATGGTTGAGTCTTTGGTGGTCGAGTCTTTGGTTGTCGGGGTTTTGGTGGTCGAGTCTTCGGTTGTCGGAGTTTTGGTGGTCGAGTCTTTGGTTGTCGGGGTTTTGGTGGTCGAGTCTTCGGTTGTCGGGGTTTTGTTGGTCGAGTCTTCGATGGTTGAGTCTTTGGTGGTCGAGTCTTTGGTTGTCGGGGTTTTGGTGATCGAGGCTCCGATGGTCGAGGATTCGGTGGCCGGGGTTTTAGTGGTCAGGGCTTCGGTGGTCGTGGTTTTGGAGATCGGTCTTTTGTTGGTTGTATGTCGACCAGACAAAGCCGTTGTAACAGGCGCTGCTGCAACTGTATAATTAGCGCTGCCCCACTTTTTGTCTTGACAAAAAGCATCCATCGAATTGTGATATACGCCGAAAGAATATTTGTCACTTGGGATTGTGAGTAAACCAGATTTATTGGTGCATTGTGATGAATTTTGATAGCACGTTATAGAACGATCAGCGGGAACTACTCCGTCTGGATTGCTTTTCCAAGTTGCGACACGCACTCGGCGTAGTGGGAGAAGTTCATTACAACATAACGGATTAACCTTATCATTTCCTGTACATGTAACGCATACTGCTGTACAGGTCGGTTCTTCGGTAGTCGGTTCTTCTGTAGACGTTAGTCTGGTAGTCGGTACTTTGGTGGTCGTGGTGTTGTAAGTTTTATTTTGGCCAGACAACGCCGTTACATCAGGAACTACTGCACCTGGAAGGGTTACATTTCGGGCAGACAACGCCGTTGCAACAGGAGCTGCTGCACCTAAAAGGGTTAACGCATAAATACCACCTGAAGTGGCCCCAAGCAACCCAATGGCTGTAGCTGCTGCCAGAAAAGGGTGATTGGCAACCCATTTAATCGCCCTGGTTCCAAAACTTCGTTTATCCTGACTCGCACCCGATTCGGCATCGCTTTGTGGAACCTGACCGTAATTCTTAAGCTCAATAAGATTTGAATAACCTGCTCGATCCATAATAATGCTCCTGACTTTAAGACTTGGTAGATGGCGTCATGCCCTATTGTAGATCGGTGAATCAGTAAAAAGTTCACGCAGGAGCGACCTTTTGGCCGGTTAATATCGTTAATTCTTCGACTCACCCATTCGACCTGAATGCAGCAGCTGCCGGTAATCCTTATTCGTTGACAGAATCACCGTTTTGACATTGGCGGCATTGGCATTGTGGGTAATGGCACCAATCACGTCGTCTTCTTCTATGCCGTTATGACGAATCTTCATTCGTCCCATCTGGTGGAAAGCATTATTGAATTCAACCAGCTTCTGGCGAAAGACCATCGGCATCGGCTTACGCTACGCTTCAGGCTTTTTCTCTTCGGTGATGCAATGTTCTTTACAGCTTATCGACATGAGGATGTTAATGTTTGCCTCTGATTTTTCGGTTGGAAACCGAACCCGCCGGATTCGGCACACTGGCTGCCTTGGCAACCAGGGCATACGGGTATTAGCGGATTCTATAAATGGCGTTGCCCGAACCAAGGTGTTGACAATAACGATCAGTTGAATCAAGTCTATTTAAAATATTATTGTAGCTATAGAATAATGGAGAATGATTGGTACATAGTTCTGATTTACCATTGTCGCAGCTAAGAGGTGTAATCTTACCGTTACTGACAATGTAGTCTCGTCCGAGAAACCCGGTCTTCCAATATGGGGTGGGTGCGTCACAACATATCGTTTTAATCCGGTGATTTTCTGAACAAGTAGCGTTTATTGCATAATAAGTGCAATCGTGCCTCCTGCAGAGGGCGTTCAATTTTTCCTCATCATATGATCTAAAAAAGCTCGGGGCTTGAGTGGTCGAGGTTTGAGTGGTCGAGGCTTGAGTGGTCGAGGCTTGAGTGGTCGAGGCTTGAGTGGTCGAGGTTTGAGTGGTCGAGGCTTGAGTGGTCGAGGCATTGGTGGCCAGGGCTTTGGCGGTTACATTTCGGGAAGACAACGCTGATGCAACAGGTGCTGCTGCGCCCAACAGGGTTAAGCCATAAATGCCAGCAGACGCAACCCCAACTACCCCAATGATTGCAGTTGCTGTCAGAAAAGGGTGACGGACAATCCATTTAAACGCCCGGGTCCCACAACTTCGATCATCCTGCCTTACACCCGATTCAGTATCGTTTTGTGGAGCTTGTGCGTAATTATGAAGCTCGAAATTTGAACAACTTGCTGGATCCATAATAACACTCCTGATTTAAAAATTTGGTAGATGGCGTCATGCGCATTTGTAGATTCGTGGTTCAGTAAAAAGTTCACGTAGAAGCGACATTTGGCCGGGTACTGTTGGTAATCCTTCATCCAGCAGGAGGCTGTTCAAGAATAGCGCCCGTCTGGGCGACCCCGTAGCGAGGACGACAGAAAATTGAGGATAAAAATTTGGTTTTGTGAGGTGAATGGCTGAGCTATTTGCCGAACATAAAAGGATGCTGAGTCGAGCATCGGCCACTTGCTGCAGCCAGCGGGCTTTTCGTCTTTTGACCTGCGCACATCAACGGTGGTGGCCTCCAGCACGGCCTGTTTTTTTTTCTTTTCGCTGATGCATCACCCTTTGAAGCACATCGACATGTGGATGTTAATGTTTGCCTCTGGTTTTTCGGCTGGCAACCAAGGCTTACGGGTATTAGGGGATTCTGTAAATAGCTTTACCCCACCCATTTTGTTGACAAAAATCCTTCATTGAATGAAAGAAACCTTTTTCACCACTCAATGATGGAGATTGATTGGTACATGCTTGTGATTTTGTTGTGCAATTGACGGGTTGTCCGTTTGGCTGACTCATCCAATATGAGGAGTTGAGGGATCCTAGACAACATGACGGATTAACCCGGGGATTTCCTGTGCATTCAGCGCTTTTTGCATTAAAAGCGCAGGGAGCCTTGCATTCAGAGTTCAAATATTTCTCATCTTCTGATCTAAAGATCGGGGCTTTGGTGGTCAGGGCTTCGGTGGTCGGGGCTTTGGTGGTCAGGGCTTCGGTGGTCGGGGCTTTGGTGGTCAGGGCTTTGGTGGTCAGGGCTTCGGTGGTTGAGATATTGGTGGCCAGGGTTTCGGTGGTTACATTTCGGGAAGACAGCGCCTTTGCAACAGGAGCTGCTGCACCCAACAGGGTTAAGCCATAAATGCCAGCAGACGCAGCCCCAAGCAACCCTATGGTTGCAACTGCTGCCAGAAAAGGGTGACTGACAATCCATTTAAACACCTTGGTCCCACAACTCCGACCATCCCGCCTTACACCCGATTCAGTATCGTTTCGTGGAGCTTGTGCGTAATTATGAAGCGCAATATCTGAACAACTTGCTCGATCCATAATAACACTCCTGATTTAAAACTTTGTTGGTAGCTGGCATCACGCAGATTTGTAGACCCGTGGATCAGTAAAAAGTTCACGTAGTAGAAGTGACATTATGGCCGGTTACTGTTGGTAATCCTTTAGTAGTGGGAAATCATGAAAGCTCGCAGAACTGTTAGGCTCAATGGCAATAAAAACATACCCTTACAGAGCAAAATACAAATCCAGTGTTTTATACAAAAAAGATGCTGAGTCGAGCATAGGCCACTTGCAGCAGCCAGCGGGCTTTTCGTCTTTTGTCGTGAGTACAGTAATGGTGGCCTCCGGCACGGACCTGTCTTTTTTCTTTTCACTTTTAGCGGGTTCGAAGGGGGCAGCCTCGCCAGGGGCTTGTGGAAAAATCGAAGTTGGGGATGATAATGTTTACCTATGTTTCGGCTGGAAAACGAACTTGCCGGATTCGGCACGGTGGTTACCCTGACAATCAGGGCGTACGGGTATCAGGGATTCTGTAAATAGCTTTACCCCATCCTTTGGATTGGCAAAGTTTATCTACTGTATCATAGCGAAATCCACTACTATCTTTGCCAACACGATCTGCGCTAATGAATAATGAAGAATTATTGGTACATTCTGATGATGATGATGATGATGAGGCGCATTTCAAATATGTAACGTCAGGTTTACTCCAATCTCCGGTTCGTCCGTTTGCCCAGCTGAGCCAATATGGGTTGAATTTGTTACAACATATCGGTCTAACATGGAAATTTTTTGTGCATTCAGCGCTTACTGCTTTAAAAGCGCAGTTGGGAGTCTTGCAAAGGGAGTTC
>NZ_JBLYNS010000151.1:0-10988 GCF_049310205.1 Endozoicomonas sp. ALC013
CATCTTCTGCTCTGAAACAAGCCGTTTCGTTATTTCTGCCAGTTCATGTACCAATGAGCAAACATTTGTAACCCTTCTTCAATGGACGTTGACGGTTTAAAACCGACCGTCTCCATCAAATCACTGACATCGGCATAGGTTGCATAAACGTCACCGGGCTGCATCGGTAAGTATTGCTTCTCGGCCTGTTTACCAATGGCATTTTCCAGTGCTGTGATAAACGTCATCAGTTCAACAGGTTGGTTGTTACCGATATTGTAAATCCGGTAGGGCGCTGAGCTGCGGCCCGGATCAGTGCTGTCAAAATGATCTGACTTTGTTGGAATAACATCCTGAATGCGTACTATACCTTCCACGATATCATCAATGTAGGTGAAGTCTCTTTTCAGTTTGCCCTCATTAAAGACGGGGATGGCCTCTCCACGGTTAACCATCTGGGTGAATTTGAAGTAAGCCATATCCGGACGCCCCCATGGACCGTACACCGTAAAAAAGCGCAGGCCAGTGGTAGGTAAGCCATAGAGATGCGAATAAGTGTGGGACATTAACTCATTGGATTTCTTGGTCGCTGCGTAGAGTGAAACCGGATGGTCAACAGCATCTGTCGTTGAAAATGGCATTTTGGTATTCATGCCATAAACAGAACTGGAAGAGGCATAGACAAGGTGTTCTACCTCGTTGTTGCGGCAACCTTCAAGAATGGTGGCATGGCCAACAAGGTTGCTGTCGATATAGGCCATAGGGTTGTCGATGGAGTAACGGACGCCCGCCTGAGCTGCCAGATGAATCACCCGGTTGAACTGTTCCTGCTTGAACAGTGCGGCTATACCCTCGCGATCCGCCAGGTCGAGTTCAACAAAGCGAAAGTTTTTCAGTGGGGCCAGTTCATTGAGGCGGCCATGCTTAAGGCTGACGTCGTAATAGTCATTGAGATTATCAATGCCAACCACTTCATGCTCCATTTCACAGAGACGCCTGGTGGTAAAGAAGCCAATAAAGCCTGCGGCTCCAGTGACCAGATATTTCATCGTGGTTTACCTGTTTTGAAACCACTAAGGGCATAAAGATCACCAAGATTTACCTGTTGCTCAGTGTTTTATGCCCTGAGGGTATTTTGTGTACACAATCTTTTTATAAAAGATGCTTGAATGAGTAGAGTCCGCGTTAGCGACCAATGGCGTAGTATTTGAAGCCTTTCAGCGTCATCCGTTGAGGTTCGTACATGTTACGGCCATCAAAAATCACAGGCTCTTTCAATAACGCTTTCAGCTGGTCAAAGTCGGGAGCACGGAATTGACGCCACTCAGTGCAGATAACCAGTGCGTCAGCGCCTTTAATTGCCGCTTGTTGTGTACCAGACAGTGTCAGGTCATCCCGAAGACCATAGATGCGTTGTGCCTCTTCCATCGCCTCCGGGTCATAGGCCTGCACTTGTGCACCGGCCTGCCAGAGTGATTCCATCAGCACCCGGCTTGGCGCATCGCGCATATCGTCTGTATTGGGTTTAAATGCCAGCCCCCAGAGTGCAATGGTTTTCCCTTCCAGCTGACCGTTAAAGTGTCTGCTGAGTTTGGTGAACAGAACATTTTTCTGCTGGGCATTGCGCTCTTCAACGGCTCTCAGGATCAGGGGCTCAAAGTCAATGTCCTCTGCGGTTCTTTTCAGGGCCTGAACATCTTTCGGGAAGCAGGAGCCACCGTAACCACAGCCAGGATAGATAAAGTGGAAGCCAATGCGGGGGTCAGAGCCGATCCCCTGACGCACCATCTCAATATCAGCACCCAGTCGTTCAGCCAGGCCAGCTATCTCATTCATAAAGCTGATCTTGGTCGCCAGCATGCAGTTCGCAGCGTACTTGGTCAGTTCCGCACTTCGGACATCCATAAAAATCATGCGGTCATGGTTGCGGTTGAAAGGAGCGTACAGCTCTTTCATGGTATCAGTCACTTGGTCACTGTCGGTACCGACCACAATTCGATCCGGTCTCATGCAGTCATTAACCGCCGCACCTTCTTTCAGGAACTCAGGGTTAGAAGCGACAGAAAACTCAAGCTGAACACCTCGCATCTTCAGGACTTCTGCCACTTTGGCGGCTACTTTATCGGCTGTGCCGACAGGGACCGTGGACTTGTTTACAATGATTTTCCGGTCATCCATCTGCTGTGCAATCGTACCGGCCACAGCGAGGACGTATTGCAAATCAGCAGAACCATCTTCATCCGGTGGCGTTCCCACGGCAATAAACTGCAATGTGCCATGGGCAGTGCCCTCAGCGGCATCCGTCGTGAAGTGCAGTCGGCCAGTCTCGCTGTTCTCTTTCACAATAGGCTCGAGTCCTGGCTCGTAGATAGGAATAATGCCGCGCTTCAGGTTATCAACTTTGTTTTGATCAATGTCGACACAGACAACATCATGACCCACTTCTGCCAGAACCGCAGCCTGTACCAGGCCAACGTAGCCGATACCGAAAACAGTGACTTTCATAGTGAAGGGTTACCGTGAAAAATTAAGTCGGGCTATTCTAACTGAAAGCGTACTGGGCGGAAATGTCAGGTTGATAAAGCCTGTCGTTTACGGGGTTCTGCAAAGCCGATATGATTCGTCTCTTTTGCTGGCTGGATCTTCGAGACAGCTTCTGACAAAGCGAGCCGAGCCACTCATGTCTCAAGCGACTACCCTTTCTGTTGTCCTGATTGCCAAAAACAGCAGTGCTACCCTGGAGAGTAGCCTGAACTCCGTGCAATGGGCTGATGAAATCATTCTTCTCGATGCTGGCAGTACCGATGACACAGCTGAGATTGCCACCCGTTGTGGTGCCAGGGTTTATCAGCACACTGACTGGCAGGGTTATGGCAGGCAGCGTCAGATTGCCCAGCAATATGCGACATCTGACTATATATTTATGCTGGATACAGATGAGCAGGTCACCGATGAACTCAAGGTGAGCATTTCAGAAGTGCTGTCAAAACCGCGTCAAGCCAATAAAGTGTATTCCTGTGCCCGGCGTAACTGGTTTCTGGGCCGCTACATGATGCATTGTGGCTGGTATCCGGATCGAGTCCTGCGTCTTTATCTGAATAACGAGAGAACCTATAACAGCAACCTGGTACACGAATCCGTTGAAACTGCCGGAGCTGAAGTGATCAACCTCCAGGGTGACCTGCTGCATCGTACCTGCGATGACTATATGCAGTTTCAGCAAAAGCAACTGGTATATGCCCGAAGCTGGGCTGAAGAGCGCTTTTTGCAAGGCAAGAAGGTCGGTCTGGGATCTGCCTTTGGCCATGCGCTGGGTGCGTTTATTAAAACCTTTTTACTGAGGAAAGGCTTCCTTGATGGCGGCCACGGGCTCCTGCTCTCACTGGTGGTTACCCAGTATACCTTCAATAAATATGCTGCGCTGTGGGCTATGAGTAAAACCCGCAGGCAGACCGGTGAATAACGGGCACCTGACTTATGATCAAGCTTGCTATTGTCAGACAAAAATATCGGCCCGATGGCGGTGCTGAGCGTTTTGTGGCATCTGCGTTGTCTGCTCTCTCAGAGCAGCAGCAACTGGATATTACCGTATTAACACGACAGTGGGATGGTATAAAGAACCCGTCTGTTCATATTGAGGTTTGCAACCCGTTTAAATGGGGCCGTGTCAGTCGTGAACGAGGTTTTGCCAGGGCTGCACAGAAACACTTCTCCAGTTTTGATATTGTTCAGAGCCATGAGCGTATCCCGGGTTGTACCATTTATCGTGCTGGAGATGGTGTGCATAAATGCTGGCTGGAACATCGCTCGAGAATTATTCCTGAAGCTCAAGCAAAGCGAATGAAAAATGATCGCTTTCACCGTTATGTGATGGATGCGGAGAAGCAGATGTTTGAGCATCCGAAGTTGAGAGCGGTGATTTGCAACTCCCAAATGGTAAAAGTGGAAGTGTGCCGGGAGTTTGCCATCAATCCAGAGATTGTTCACGTTATCTACAACAGTGTTAATCAGGAAAAATTTAATCCTGCCCTGAAACAGGCTGAAGGATTGGCAGTCCGGGAAGCATTGGGAATTGAAGCAGATGCAGCGGCGATGCTGTTTGTGGGTTCCGGGTTTGAGCGAAAAGGTCTGTCAGCGTCATTGGAAGCCGTTGCAGCTACAAAAGCGCACCTGATTGTTGTTGGCAAGGATAAACAGGAAGAAATATATCAGCAGAAGGCACGTGATCTGGGCTGTGCTGAGCGTGTTCATTTTATGGGGATGAAGAACGACAGTAGTCGTTTTTATGGTGCTGCTGACGGCTTTATTCTGCCCACGATTTATGACCCTTTTCCGAATGTTATTCTAGAGGCCATGGCATCAGGCCTTGGTGTGATCACCAGTACCAGCAGTGGCGGAGCGGAGATTATTGAGGAAGGACGTAATGGCTACTGCTGTGATGCCCTGGATATACCCGCTTTATCCTCTGCCATCAACGCATTTACTGATAAAGGCCATGCCACGAGCCTGGGTATGATGGCTCGGGAAACCATTAAACCATTCACTTCAGAACGGCTTACAAACCAGTTGTTGTCTCTGTATAGCCAGATATTGAATACTTGAGAAAAGCATGAAAATTTTACATACAGAGTCATCCTGTGGATGGGGTGGTCAGGAAATCAGAACCCTGACTGAGTCTGAAGGTATGATTGATCGAGGCCATCAGGTTACCATCGCCTGTCCTGAACACTCAAAGATTTATGAGGCGGCCCTGAAAAGAGGTATTCCGGCGGTTGCTCTGCCGATTCAGAAAAAGAAGCTATCTTCTTTATGGGCAATGCATCAGTATTTATCCGCACATCACTTTGATGTGGTTAATACCCACAGCTCTACCGATAGCTGGCTGGTTTCGCTCTGTCTGGCCTGGAAAAAGCACCGTCCAAGAATTGTACGAACCCGCCACCTATCAACAGCGGTACACAACAACCGGAGCACATTGTGGCTATACAATAAAGGGAACGATTTTATTGTCACAACTGGTGAGCAGCTAAGACAAACATTGCACAGCCACAACGGCATTCCGCTGGAAAAGATGAAGTCGATTCCTACCGGTATCGATCAATCACGTTTTGTACCGGCTGATAACAAAAATGAAATCCGTCAGGCTCTGGGTTTACCCGTGGATAAAACCATTATTGGTATTCTTGCAACCCTGCGGTCCTGGAAAGGGCATGAATATCTGATCAATGCTTTTGCGCAGTTGTCCAGGGACGATATACATCTGCTGATTGTTGGTGACGGACCACAGTTTGAAAATGTTCAACAGCAAATTTCAGAACTTGGTATTTCAGACAAGGTAACTATGCCAGGTAATCAGGAGAATGTTGTTCCCTGGCTTCAGTTGATGGATATTTTCTGCCTTCCCTCCTATGGTAATGAAGGGGTTCCTCAAGGAATTATGCAGGCTATGCTGTGCAGGCTCCCGATTATATCTACCGATGTTGGTAGTATTCTTGAGGTTCTCCATCCGGGGGAAAATGGCCTATTGGTTAAGACCAGAGATGAGAATACCGTTCGTGAAGCTCTTGAAACACTAGTGAATGATTCTGAAAAGAGAGAGCAGTTTGCAAGGTACAGTCTGGATTATGCTTTGGCCAACTGTACTAAAGTTAAAATGGTGCATGATATGGAGTCGGTATTCCGAGGGGCGGATTAACTTATTAATGGCTCGGCTTATATACTGAACCACTGGTTATTCAATAGCCAGTGGGATTAATGCGATGTGAATATTAATAATTGACAATGTAGCAACGATTTTCTCTGCTATACAAAGACTTTCTTCTTGTCCGAATTGGCTTCAGGATCTTCATAGCATCGTTTTTCGTGAATTAATACTTCCAGCTTATTCTGGTTTCTCTGTTTAATGACTTGAGCCGGGTTTCCACCTACTACGCTATAAGGCGGAACATTTTTTACAACAACGCTACCAGCAGCGATTATTGATGCATCACCGATGGTTATTCCCGGCATAATCATTACGTTACGACCTATCCAGCAATACCTGCCAATATTGACGGGCTTTCTGACCATACGATTGTCGTAAGGCAGAAATTTAAGGTCATTTTCATCATAAAAATGATTACTGGTTATGATAGTGCATAGAGGTGCCAGTACTGAGCCGCGGCCTATGAAAATACCACCACTGCCGTCAATATAGGCTTGGCCAAGAATTTTGCAGTGGTCATCAAGCACAATGTTTTCAGTGTGAAGATACTTTGAATCCAATTCTTTAAATTGAACATTCTCGCCAAGTTTTTTGAACTTCTTTTTGTGGTACTTAAAAAAGATAGCCAGCTTTTTGTATAAGCTCATAGTCGTTTCAGGCCTTGGCAAGATAGTAAACAGAAATCAAGAGGCTCCGGCAATAGATTAGATATGCCGGGAAATGGTCCACTTGTGGGTTGATTTACTGAACCGGTTAAGTATTCTCCTCCGAGAGTAGTTGATCAGCCTCTCTGCCTTCCCGGTTTTTTTCCAGCATTCAAATTCTGGAGTAACCAGCTCCTCCATTCTGACCCAGTAAGAAAGTACTGATGGCTCACTGTAGTCCAGGGCAAGTTTTTGGCACTCTGTTACAAGTTCTGAAAAAAGCTCAGAATGTTCCCGCAAACGGTCAATAATTGCCAGGACGCCATTGACAGTAGTGGCATGTAGAACGGCTTTATTACTATTAAATGCAGCTGTTATGGCAGGCTCATCACCCGTAATGCATAACGCTCCAGCAAGCCAGGCATTGGTGGCTTTATTGACGGGTTTGATTTTTAGCAGCTCTACCGGCACATCCCGGACAGCAATCACAATATCTACGTTAGAGTAATCGTGCCACTCAACGCTATCGTTGCTCTTTCCTTTAATAATGAACTCGATACCGCGCTTTTTCAGTTCGGACAAAAATGCTTCGGACTGGAATGCTTCCGCCAGGTTTCGCTTGGGCTGACCAAAAAATGCCACTGTTTTGATGCTATTTCCGCGTTGGTTGTCACGCAAAATCAAGCCGGGCTGTGGCCACTGGGGAACATAAACTTCGTTATGCTTTCCCGTCAGGATTAAGTTCTGATGAAGAACAAAATGTGCCAGTTCTGGGTAATGAGCATCATTTCTGCAGGCTACATAGAAGTAGTTGGCAAAGGTATTTTTTGGACCGGATTTGACACCATCAATGACATTTATTTTGTCTGAACGGGCCTCGCTGCTTAAGGTCACCTGGTAACCTGCAAGTCTAAAATGTAAGTAGGTTAATGATATCCAAATATCCTCTCCGGTGATGACTCTGTGTTTGATTTCTGTTGGTGCTGGCAGGTCGCCGGAAAGTAAATCCTGCCAGCGATCTTTATCATTCAGGACAAAGTGAAGGTTAGATGGTTTGCTCATTATCAAATGTCTGGGTTAAAAATTTGAGTCACTACTATATTTATATTGCAACTGCACCAGAGGTGAGCTGGGCAGTGTCAGTAGTATTAGTTGCCTCAGTGTTATGCGATAGTTGATCAAACGCGCTATCCAGCTCTGATATAACCTGAGGGAGGGGAATTGCCATCATTCCTCTTGATAGTTTGCAATCATTTTCAAAGTAGAGTTCCAGATTGTCATTGGATACTACACGGTGAAGACCATTATGTTGAACACCTGTCATCAGCTGGTAGTTGCTTCCCTGTTTATTGTCCCAGGGGCCCCAGAGGTTTGGTTCACTGGCTCCGAAAAGTGCAACTACAGGTGTATCTGTAGAAGCAGCAATGTGCATGGGGGCTGAGTCAATACCAAAAAACATGCAGGCTTTTGATGTCAGGTAAGCGTAAGCCTGCAGGTTAACTGGCTGTGGCAGTTGGAGAGGCTTTTGCTGGCAGTGGCTGGCAATTTCCTCTGCCATACGGACTTCTTTAGGGTCGGAAGACGTCGTTAGAAGAACGGGTTTTTGCCATTTTTTCTGGATATGGTCGATACACTGAGCGACTTTGGCTGAGTCCCAGCACTTGTACATCCATCGTGAAACCGGGTGGACGACCACAAAACCTTCATTTAGCTCTAGTCTGGACAATAGTTCGTCGATCATCTCTTCATGATTTTTCCGCCAGCCCAAGGTGACTTTCTTTATTACTTTTTGGGAATCGATGGCCTCAGCAAATTGCAGGTCTTTCTGAACCGTAGGGATACGTTGCTGGCTATTGAATGTCGTATCAAAACGAGCAAGCCGGTTGATCAATGTCGGCTTTTTAATGTATCCCATTCGCCGGGTTGCTCCCGAAAGAGCACTGATGATACAACCTCGATCCCCTTCAGTAAGGTTAATAACGAGGTCGTACTGCCCTTTAAACTGCCGGTAAAACTCAATTTCCGTACGAATACGCTGCCAGAAGGTTTGCTCACTTTTCTTGCCTCGGGAATAGGGGATTACCTTATCAACATTGGGATTATCGGCTACTACTTGATTACAGAAATCGTTAACGGAAACATGAAGCTCCGAGTCAGGATAGATTGCTTTCAAGCTCGCAAACAGTGGTGTTGACAGTAAAACATCACCGAGATTACGAAACTTGGTCACCAGAATTTTCATACGCAAAGCCTTGCTGTTTTCACCATGAAGACACTTATAGCAAATTTCACTCTACCTTCATGGCTTTCAAGCGAGAGTATAGATCAGTGGAAATTATAACGGCAGCAGAAAGCAGGCTTCTTGCCGCTAGCTTATGCTTTCCTTCAAGCTAAAGCACATGATCTTCTGAGCTCTGGCTGGGGCTGGACTTTTCCACTGAGTGCTCAGAAATAGTATAAGTCTGAGAATCAATCACTTTTCGATTGGTCTTTCTCTGCAGGTATCCCATGGAAAGCCCGATCAGACAGAATGCTAATTGACCATGTTCAACATAGAGGGTTGAGTTGCCCATACCTCCAACAATAATGTATATGCCTGTCATAATACCGATGACCGGTTCGAGTTCCAGTTTCCGTTCAGAGTAATATTGAATAAGCCACTGTAGATGCTTCCAGGCGGCTACCAGGATAAAAGTGAGCATCAAGAACAGTCCAATATAGCCCCGGTTCAGCAGAACGGAAGTAACTATGTTATGGCCATGGTTTGTATGGAAAAAACGCTCAGATTCATACGGAATTCCTCGTAGGGCAGCGACAGACTGCATATATTCTTCACTGGTGGCAATGTCAAAATGACGATCGCCCGCACCAAACATTGGGAAGTCTGGCAGAACAAAAATAACGGAGTTAAAAATAACATCCCGCTTGCTTAGGAATGAGCTGCCAGTATCGCCGCCCTGTATATGATAGGCGATATTAGCTTTAAAACTTTTTACCGTGGAAATATGGTTGCTGGCGACAAAGAGTGAAATCCCGATAATAATCACGCTTGCAGTGAGTAGGGTCAGGTGTTTCTGGTCAGGCCGGAACTGCATAAAAATAGCGGCAATGGCCATTGCAGCAATAACAGCAACAGCGGTAATTGAGATAGTAGGCACCATGGCAATCGCAAAGAACAGAGCAGCAATGGCAGAGAACCCTTTTATCCAGCGCTTCTGAAGCATGAACAGTGACAGAGATACACCAAAGGCAATGGCAATATACAACGCTGTCTGATTAACATGACCAACCGAGTTGAGTTCTGGATACTCGCCACCATCACGATGCCAGACATACCAAGACTCAAGTATTGCAATCAATGTTCCCAATATGATTGATGATCCCAAAAGGTTGACTTTCGGTGTTGGGATACTTGTTCTGGAAATCAGCAGTGCCGGTATAATCAGTTTGGCAAAAGTCAGTGCCCCACCTACCGGCTTATCCCACCCAAACGGATTGGTGTGGGCCGAGATAAAGCCTGCGGCAAGAAACAGGACAAGAAACCATTCCCAAGAGCGAAGCTTGCCGCCAAAATCCTTTGCTCTCCAACTTTGTACACACCAGGTAATGATATAAACCACTAACAACAGGTTTTTAGGGCCCTCGTACATGGGCAGCACAAAAAAGAAAGCAACCAACAGAAAAAGCTCTGCTTTTGATATGGCTCGCATGGTGGCACCAAATGGATCAGAACATTTAAAACCGGGTAGTTTATCTGTTCAGCGTATCAATTTCAGTAAGAATTCAACTTGATATCATTTGGCTCCTTGTTACCTATCATTCCCCAACTATCCTGAATACCACATAATAAACACACCATCAGGAACGACCATGCAACCACTTATGAAAACCTACCCAATCACCGTCGCCGAGTACCTTGAAGCGGAGAAAACAGCTGAGGTTAAACACGAATTTGTCAATGGTTACGTTTATGCCATGGTCGGTGCCAGTCGGCGGCATAACTTGTTAACGTCGACACTCTCCAGGCTGCTGGGCAATCATCTTCAGGGCACAGCCTGCCAGGTCTTTGCCTCCGATATGAAAGTCCGCGCTGGTGGTAAGAATAACGCCATGTTCTTTTACCCGGATGTGATGGTTGCTTGCAGTCACACCTCTGATGAAACTCCAAAAGACCCCTATGTAGAAGAAACCCCGAAGCTGATTGTTGAGGTGTTGTCGCCCAATACCGAGCAGCATGATCGTTTGGGCAAGCTGGCTGCCTATACGCAAATTGCCAGTCTGGAAGAGTACCTGCTGGTGGATCAGCAGGATATGCTGGTGGATCTTTACCGTCGCTCCGGCGAGCAGTGGCAATTAACCCAGATGAAAAAGGGTGATCAACTGGTATTGAGCTCGGTTGGGCTTGAACTGCCTGTTGCAGATATTTACCGGGATGTTATTGGGGTGGTTTAGTGGGTACCTTTAACAAGCCCCTCAACACTTAGATCTTCATCCAACTCCGGCCAGTATATGCCATCACCCTCTCCCAGTACCTCCCAGTTGGCCCGTTGTTTTTCGGTTGCATCGGCCAGAGTGGGGAACCAGGGGATGGGTATATGGATAACCCTGCCATCCAGTAAGGTGACAATCAGTTCAGAGTCCGTAAACTGAATGTTTTGGGC
>NZ_JBLYNS010000152.1:0-10940 GCF_049310205.1 Endozoicomonas sp. ALC013
GTGTTGACGTACTTCTTGTTACCCTTTGGATCAATTTCGACGTATTCGAGATAGTTGACCAGCGTCTCTTTATGGGACTTGTTAACAGGGACATCGTTCACGAACCGGAACCAGTGTCGGTATCCCTCCTCATCGGTATACTGATAGCGCACCACTTGATCCGCCTTATCCAGTTCATCGACTGATTCATAAAGCGAGGGGTGAGAAGTGATGGGTTCTGGCATCAGAGGCAGTACTTCCTTCTTATCCGGTTTTTTGACGCAATCCCGGTCAAACTGCAGCAATGACGGATACTTCAAATGCATGACGGCAAGGCCGCTCATGATCGCATCATGAAGCGGGATTGCATCCTGACTCTTCCTTGGTCGGAAATCCGGTATTTTTGCAGCTTCTTTAGAAACGATGCTGATCAGTTTTTCGGCAACTGTCTTTCGATTAGATGGAGGCACAGTAAACAACAGTAGTCATGTAATGCAGGATATTTTACCTGATATTCTGCGATTTCAGAACTGCCGGATCTGTCTAAAAGCTTTGGTATTATTGACCATAATCAATTTAGCGGGAATTGCTGGCCAATCATTCTCTCTGGCAATGGTGAGGCTGGTTGGGTTTCCCGGCTGACGGTTAAGAACCTGTTTACTCTCTCTAAAGCGGCCAATAATACGATGACTCTAACGCTCCCAGATAGTCGGCAGTTCTCTGTTATCTTTTTGAACGGTCTAACGGTGTTCCTTTAGAGGCACAGCAAGTTTTACTGTTTGCCTATCCAGAGGACAGAGACCAATACCTTATGACCCTTCGATTACTGACCGTTCACTCAGGGTGAGATAGGTTCGATCGGGACTGAAAATATTCCTTCAGTTTGACAACTGAAAAGCGGGGAGGCAGAACCTTCTGAATTTTTACTGGAACTCTGGGTCGTTTCAGTTAAATTAGAAGTCAGTGGTAAATTACCTGAGTTTTTAGCTGAATTGACTGACTGAAGATACCGCTCTCTTGCGATCACAGCTTGCTCTTTTGCTTCTTTCTTGTTGGAGGTTTGTATTTTGATTCTTTTGTAGGTATTTATATAGATCTTTTGTCCCTCAGCGTAAGCGGGATCTTTGCGAAGTTCCCTTTGGCGCTCCCTTTCGCGCTCGGCGAAAGCGGGATCTGTCTGGTAGCGCTCCCTTTTGCTCTTCCTTTGGCGCTCGGCGAAAGCGGGATCTGTCTGGTAGCGCTCCCTTTTGCTCTTCCTTTGGCGCTCGGCGAAAGCGGGATCTGTCTGGTAGCGCTCCCTTTGGCGCTCCCTTTCGCGTTGGGCGTAAGCGGGATCTTTGCGAAGCTCCCTTAGGTGCTCCCTTAGGCGCTCCCTTTTGCTCTCCCTTAGGCGCTCCCTTAGGCGCTCCCTTAGGCGCTCCCTTAGGCGCTCCCTTAGGCGCTCCCTTTTGCGCTCGGCAAGTGAAGAACTGCCATCAATATTAACTTTTGCCTGGGTGGTTCGGTTATCACGTGTAGCTTGGTGCATGCATAACGGATTAACGACAGCAACTGGCCGTAAATCTTGTGAATTATGAATTACGACAGGAAGATTAGTTAACTGTAAACCTGAGCTTGTATGATTCGCTGTTGTTTGCTCTCTAATTTCAAACTTGTCCCACGATATTAGCTGCTGAAAGGGAGTACTCGGTGTTGGTAATAATGGATTTTTAACGGATTCATAATCATGCTGGTAAGGAACATATTCATTAAGAATGGGTTGTTGTATCTCTTGAATACCTGTTCCAGAAGCGCTTTCTGAATCGAAGTTTGTTAGAGATTCAATATTATATTGATTCAATGAATAAGAACGATCAGCTTCATTCTGATATGTGTCTGGTCCGCTATTATAAATAGGAATAGGGTTCAGCACTTGAACTGGTATGCCTTGATAAATAGGCTGCTGTTCGGTGGCACCGAATTTCTGTTCTTGATTTAATAAACCTGATGCGCTGGAACAAAGATAATAAAAATAAGCATCGTATGAAGGAAATTGATTGGTTTGATTCATTGAATTATCGAATTACTGAATTACTGAATTACTGAATTACTGAATTACATCTTAAGACCACGCCTTCTTATAAAAGTTCCTCTCTTTCACAAATTATCCTTTATTTATGTCAACCAGACATAAGGATTTGCTATGTCTATCAGAATGTTTCTGTCTTGTTATTCAATACCGATAGCCAAGCCGACGAACGCCTCGATGCCAGAGATCGGATCGGGTGTTCAGCCTGATTGATGTTAGCTCTGAAGATTATGAGCAATTGGGAAGCCGTATTGATTCATTCTCTTCCAGAAACACTCCCAGTGACCGGATGAACAGACCAATGCTCTGAGGGTAAGCAGCATGGAAGCTCCTTCTTCCTTCCAACGCATTCCTGACCGACACATTCGCTGCTTCACCAATATTTTACAAGCTGCTTCAGTGACGCCTGAACCAATTCAGGGACATGGTAAAAATCCAGCACCTGCTACGAGACAAAAGGCTCAAGGAACGTCCAGTTATCCGGGGCTCCATCAGCTACTCCAACGTATGTCGCATTAGGGTACTGTTTTTTGATTTTCTCGATTTCTCCGGTATAGCGACGGATAAATGTTTGTTTATCCTTTCCAGACAAGACTTCTGGCAAGGCCTGGGCAAAGAAAGTTGAGGCTGAAATGCTGCGACAGGCTGAGCAGGTGTATTTGCTCTATAAAGACTTTTTGCAAATGTACAATAAACACCAGTCTGTGTCAGTGGTAACTCACCTGAGTTTTAGCTGAATTGACTGACTGATGATAAGGTTTTTTGCGCTCCCTTTGGCACTGGGTGTAGCGGGATCTTTGCGAAGCTCCCTTTGTCACTCCCTTTGGCGCTCAGCGTAAGCGGGATCTGTCTGGTAGCGCTTCCTGGCGATCCCTTTGGCGCTCGGCGTAAGCGGGATCTGTCTTGTAGCGCTCCCTTTGGCGCTCCCTTTCGCGCTCGGCGTAAGCAGGATCTGTCTGGTAGCGCTCCTTTTTGCGCTCCCTTTCGCGCTCGGCGTAAGCGGGATCTTTGCGAAGCTTCCTTTGGCGCTCCCTGTTGCGCTCCCTTTGGCGCTCGGCATAAGCGGGATCTGTCTGGTAGCGCTCCCTTTGGCGCTCCCTGTTGCGCTCCCTTTGGCGCTCGGGGTAAGCGGGATCTTTGCGAAGCTCCCTTTGGCATTCAATATGTGAAGAATTTTCATCAACAGCTTCTTCGTCTTGAATCGCAGGAGATATATATTGTTGAAGATGTTCACTTTTCAATCGTCGGGTAATAATCGCAATCGGCGCTGTAGATTTAGAGAAATTACCAATGCCGTCTTGTTTAGGAATTTGGATGGGTGAATTAAGTTTGGTATCAACATCTGTTGAGTTTTGCGAGATTGATTGAACACCCTTTGTTATGGAGTATATCGAAAAAGTTTTATTTTCAGGGTCATATTCTGCAACCTGATAATTTTCCAGTGGTATAGCTACTGGAATTGCAGGAGAATCGTTATAGCCAGTTTGATTTTGTACAGCGAAATCTTTCAACCATTTTTTTTTATGATTTAAATATCCTTGATTATCTGAACTTGTAGATTGGTCAGTCATGTCATGGTTAGTTACAGGTAGTCCAACTTCAGTAACCATTCGGGAGAAAACCTGACCTGTTGCACCAGATTCAGCTAAAGATATGCTTGGAATATTAGAAAGGCCATTAGGGGCTGGACTTAATTGAGAAGAAGTTGGTCTATCCATTGAATTATTGAGTTATTGAATTACAGTTTAAGACCACGCTTTCTTATAAAAGTTCCTCCCTTTCGCCACTCATTAACCTTATATCCATGTCAATCAAGCATAAGGAATTGCTATGGCTATTACTAATAGCGACGTAAAACTCTTCGCAAGTCAGCGCCTCACAGATGTGGAAGACGGTGGGGGGCGCGTTACTGGCAGCGAGGTCATTGATGGAAACATCAATAATCTCTTTCTTCGATTGCTGACCTTTACTAAGGAATAGTCCCGAAATAATTTCCCGGTTTCCCCTGAGGCTATAAAACTGAGATAATGGCCTCAGCGCCACGAAGTACAGGAAGCTACCTTGAGCCATTACTCCCCGCAAGTCGCCATCCAGATGATCAAGTTCTACAAGACTCTCAACGAACGTGACCATTCAGTTAGATAAAATTCTCCCAAAATGGAACTATAGAGCTATCCCTGAAACTGGGCGAAATGAGGAAGTTATTTCGGGACTATTCCTTAAAGGCACAGCAAGTTTTACCGTTTGCCTATCCAGAGGACAGAGACCAATACCTTATGACCCTCCGATTATTGACCGTTCACTCAGGGTGAGATAGGTTCGATCGGGACTGAAAATATTCCTTCAGTTTGACAACTGAAAAGCGGGGAGGCAGTACCTTCTGAATTTTTACTGGAACTCTGGGTCGTTTCAGTTAAATTAGAAGTCAGTGGTAAATCACCTGAGTTTTTAGCTGAATTGACTGACTGAAGATACCGCTCTCTTGCGATCACAGCTTGCTCTTTTGCTTCTTTCTTGTTGGAGGTTTGTATTTTGATTCTTTGGTAGGTCTTTATATAGATCTTTTGTCCCTCGGCGTAAGCGGGATCTTTGCGAAGCTCCTTTGGACCTCCCTTTTGTGCTCCCTTTCTCGCTGGACGTAAGCGGGATCTTTGCGAAGCTCACTTTGGCGCGCCCTTTGACGCCTGGCGTAAGCGGGATCTGTCTGGTAGCGCTCCCTTTTGCGCACCCTTTCTCGCTCGGCGTAAGCGGGATCTGTCTGATAGCGCTCCCTTTTGCGCTCTCTTTCGCGCTGGACGTAAGCGGGATCTTTGCGAAGCTCCCTTTGGCGCTCGACGTGAGTGAGATCTTTCTGGTAGCGCTCCCTTTGGTGCTCTTTTTTGCGCTCGGCAAGTGAAGAACTGACATCAACATTGACTTCTGCCCGGATTGTTTGGTTATCACTTGTAGCTTGATGCATGTATAACGGATTAACGACAGCAACTGGCCGTAAATCTTGTGAACTATGAATGTCGGCAGGAAAATTAGTTAACTGTAAACCTGAGCTTGTATGATTCGCTGTTGTTTGCTCTCTAATTTCAAGCTCGTCCCACGATATTAGCTCCTGAAAGGGAGTGCCTGGTGTTAGTAATAATGGATTTTTAATGGGTTCATAATCACGCTGGTAAGGAACATATTCATCAAGAATTGATTGTGGTATCTCTGGAATATCTATTCCAGAAGCGTTTTCTGAATCGAAGTTTGTTAGGGATGTAATAATATATTTATTCAATGAATAAGAATGATCAGCTTCATTTTGATATGTATCTGGTCCGCAATTGTAAATAGGAAGAGGGTTCAGAACTTGAACTGGTATGCCTTGATAAACAGGCTGCTGTTCGATGGTACCAAATTGCTGTTCTTGATCTACTAAACCTAATGCAGTGGAACAAAGATAAGAAAAAGAAGCATCGAATGAAGGAGGTTGATTGGTTTGATCCATTGAATTATTGAACTATCAAATTACAGATTAAGACCACGCTTTCTTATAAAAGTTCCTCCCTTTCGCCACTCGTTCACCATTTATTTATATCAACCAAGCATAAGGAGAAGACGGTGGCGGTCGGCTTACTGGCAGCGAGGTCATTGATGGAAACATCAATAATCTCTTTCTTCGATTGCTGACCGTTCACTAAGGCCGAGAGGGATCGATCGGGACTGTAAATATTCCTTCAGCTTGACGACTGAAAAGCGGGGGGCAGCACCTTCTAAATTTTTACTGGAACTCTGGGTCGCTTTAGCTAAATTAGAAGTCAGTGGTAAATCACCTGAGTTTTTAGCTGAATTGACTGACTGAAGATACCGCTCTCTTGCGATCACAGCTTGCTCTTTAGCTTCTTTCTTGTTGGAGGTTTGTATTTTGATTCTTTGGTAGGTCTTTATATAGATCTTTTGTCCCTCGGCGTAAGCGGGATCTGCCTGGTAGCGCTCCCTTTGGCGTTCCCTTTCGCGCTCGACGTAAGCGGGGTCTGTCTGGTAGCGCTCCCTTTTGCGCTCCCTTTGGCGCTTGGCGTAAGCGGAATCTGTCTGGTAGCGCTCCCTTTTGCGCTCCCTTTCGCGTTCCCTTTCGCGCGCGGCGTAAGCGGGATCTTTGCGAAGCTCCCTTTTGCGCTCCCTTTGGCGCTCCCTTTTGCGCTCTCTTTTGCGCTCTCTTTTGCGCTCGGCAAGTGAAGAACCGCCCTCAACATTAACTTCTGCCCGGGTTGTTTGATTATCACTTGTAGTTTGGTGTATGCATAACGGATTAACGACAGCAACTGGCCGTAAATCTTGTGAGCTATGAATTCCGGCAGGAAGATTAGTTAACTGTAAACCTGAGCTTGTATGATTCGCTGTTGTTTGCTCTCTAATTTCAAGCTCGTCCCACGATATTTGCTCCTGAAAGGGAGTGCCTGGTGTTAGTAATAATGTATTCTTGACGGATTCATCATTAGGCTGGTAAGAGACATATTCATTAAGAATAGATTGTGCTATCTCTGGAATATCTGTTCCAGAAGCGTTTTCTGAATCGAAGTTTGTTAGAGATTCAATATTATATTGAATCAATGAATTAGAATGATTGGCTTCATTTTGATATATATCTGGTCCGCAATTGTAAATAGGAATAGGGTTCTGCACTTGAACTGGTATGCCTTGATAGATAGGCTGCTGTTCGGTGGTACTAAATTGCTGTTCTTGATCTACTAAACCTAATGAGCTGGAAAATAGATAAGAAAAAGAAGCATCGAATGAAGGATGTTGATTGATTTGATCCATTGAATTATTGAACTATTGAATTACAGATTAAGACCACGCTTTCTTATAAAAGTTCCTACCTTTCGCCACTCATTCACCATTTATTTATGTCAACCAAGCATAAGGAATTGCTATGGCTATCAGAATGTTTCTGTCTTGTCATTCAATACTGACAGCCAAACCGATGAGCGCCTCGATGCCAGAGACCGGATCGAGAGTTATTTGGTTCCGGGCATTAAGGCATCATGGGAGCTGGTGGGCGATCAGCTGGAAGGGCAGGGTGCCGTTGTCGGCTATCAGCGGGAGGAATGGGCGGTGTCTGAAATTGGCGAGGTCTATTAGCTGACAACGCTATATGAGACAGTCAGTCAGTTCATCCGTATTACAGCCGTTGATTATTCCACTGAGATTTTTACCTATTTCGCTGGAGCGTAGTATATCGATTTTACCCGGCGAAAGTTGGAAATGCAGATTAGCGCACCTTTGGTGACGAAATTTATTGGGGCATCTCCCGTTCCCGGTGAGCCGGAGGAGGCAAGCTAATAATGAGAGAACGCAAGCTCTTAAAGACTGCCAGGGGAGCGCAGACTTATCTACCCCACGCACCGTTTACAAACCCCGCAGCGTATTATCCGGCTCGAATATCCGGGGGGCGATGTGAATGTTGGGGTAACACCGGGGGATGAAACCAAACTGCTGGATGCCCTGAAAAATGCAGGTATGAGGACGGTCTGATGCAACTGGATACCATTACTCTTCCAGATGATCTGCTCTGGATCAATGAATTTGAATGGAACCCGGTAGAGCAAACCACCGACGCAGCCTGGCCGGGGCTTTATTGGTACAGGAAGGCCAGTTAGTTCATGGCCGTTCTATTGTTCTTTCTGGTAATGGCGAGGCCGGTTGGGTTTCCCGGCTGACGGTCAAGAGCCTCTTTGCTCTCTCCAAGGCGGTTAGTAAAACAATGACGTTGAGGCTCCCAGATAACAGGGAGTTTTCCGTTATCTTTGATCGGTCAAACGGGGCTCCCATTGAGGCACAACAGCTTATGCCGTTTGCCTACCCGGACGATAGCGACCAATACCTTCTTACCCTTCGATTGCTAACCGTTCACTAAGGCTGAGTGGGGGCGATCGGGACTGTAAATATTCCTTCAGCTTGACGACTGAAAAGTGGGGGGCAGTACCTTCTGAATTTTTACTGGAACTCTGGGTCGTTTCAGTTAAATTAGAAGTCAGTGGTAAATCACCGGAGTTTTTAGCTGAATTGACTGACTGACGATGCTGCTTTTTACGCTCCCTTTCGCGCTCGGCGTAAGCGGGATCTGTCTGGTAGCGCTCCCTTTTGCGCTCCCTTTCGCGCTCTAAGTAAGCAGGATCTTTGCGAAGCTCCCTTTTGCGCTCCCTTTTGCGCTGCCTTTCGCGCTCGGCGTAAGTGGGATCTGTCTGGTAGCGCTTCCTTTTGCGCTCCCTTTCGCGCTCGGCGTAAGCGGGATCTTTGCGAAGCTCCCTTTTGAGTTCCCTTTGGCGCTTGAGGTAAGCGGGATCTTTGCGAGGCTCCCTTTGGCGCTCTCTTTTGCGCTCGGCAAGTGAAGAACTGCTATCAACATTAACTTCTGCCTGGGTTGTTTGGTTATCACTTGTCGCTTGGTGCATGCATAACGGATTAACGACAGCAACTGGCCGTAAATCTTGTGAACTATGAATTCCGGCAGGAAGATTAGTTAACTGTAAACCTGAGCTTGTATGACTCGCTGTTGTTTGCTCTCTAATTTCAAGCTCGTCCCACGATATTATCTGCTGAAAGGGAGTACCTGGTGTTAGTAATAATGGATTTTTAACGTGTTCATAATCATTCTGGTAAGGAACATATTTATCAAGAATAGATTGTGGTATCTCTTGAATACCTGTTTCAGAAGCGTTTTCTGAATCGAAGTTTGTTAGAGATTCAATGTGGTATTTAATCAATGAGTTAGAATGATTAGCTTCATTTTGATATGTATCTGGTCCGCTATTGTAGATAGAAATGGGGGTCAGCGCTTGAACTGGTATGCCCTGATAAATAGGCTGCTGTTCGGTTGTACCAAATTGCTGTTCTTGATCTACCAAGCCTAATGCACTGGAACAAAGATAAGAAAAAGAAGCATCGAATGAAGGAAGTTGATTGATTAGATTCATTGAATTATTGAACTATCGAATTACAGATTAAGACCACGCTTTCTTATAAAAGTTCCTCCCTTTCGCCACTCATTCACATTTATTTATGTCAACCAAGCATAAGGATTTGCTATGGCGATTACTAATAGTGACGTAAAACTCTTCGAAAGTCAGCGCCTCACCGATGAAGAAGACGGTGGCGGTCGAGTGACCGGTAACGAGGTCATTGATGGCAACGTCAATAATCTCTTTCAAGACATTTCCCGGATTGACCGAACCATTGGTGATGTGGCTTTGCGTAAGGCGTTTATCGGGATCAGCACCGACAACAATGACATTTACCTTGGAGGCCATTTGATCCTGACCGAGCCTCCCAAGGATCAGAATGTTTCTGTCTTGTTATTCAATACTGACAGCCAAACTGACGAGCGTCTCGATGCCAGAGACCGGATCGAGAGTTATGTGGTTCCGGGCCTTAAGGCATCGTGGGAGCTGGTGGGCGATCAGCTGGAAGGGCAGCGATCCGTTGTCGGCTATCAGCGAGAGGAATCGGCGGTTCCTGAAATTGGCGAGGTCTATAAGCTGACAACGCCAGATGAGACAGTCAGCCAGTTCATCCGTATTACTGCCGTTGATTATTCCGTTGAGTCTTTTACCTATAACAACGGGCAGGAGTATATAGATTTTACCCGGCGGAAAGTGGAAATGGAGATCAGCGCTCCTTTGGTGACGACCTTTGTCTGAGCGCCACCAGTGCCGGGGGAGCCAGAGGAAGAAACCAGCCGCATTCAGGAAACGCAGATAGCCGATACCAGCCGTTACTATGGCATCCAGTCTATGAGTGCCAATATTACCGCAGGTGACCTTAAGGTAAAGGCTGAGAGTGTTTATGCGCCTTTGGTGCCGAGTGCCAAGGTCGAAAGCCCATTACTGGATCAATATGGCGGCTATACCGGCAAGACCGTGGTGGCGACTTCGGCCAGTAACCGATCAGTCAGTTGTCGCTTTGTTCATATCACTGGCACCCAGAGCCGCACCTATCTGCAGCGGGGATTTTTGCCCGGAACCCTGACCCTTTCGGTGGATGGCGGCACCTTTGAAGATAACGGCACAGGCAATCTGATCCATAAAAGCGGCACCAACAATTACACCAAGATGACCGTGGATTATGACCTTGGGGAAGTAAACGTCTGGCGAGTAAGCGGAGTTCTTTCGGCCTCCGGTAATGCGACTTATCAGCCAGCGGTGGGAATGACGGGCTCAGCGATCAGTGGTGCTATCCCAATCACAAACCAGAACCGGGGCTTCAACTACACCCTGAATATGGCCGAGGCCAAGCCAAGGCCGGGGACGCTGGTGGTCAGCTATATCGCCCTCGGCAAATGGCAGGATATCCGGGATTCCGGTAATGGACAGATGACTGGTTCTGGAACTGGCACCATCCTCTTTGCAACCGGCTCGGCGGCAATTACCCTCGATGCTTTGCCCGATCCAGACAGTGCCATTGTTCTCAGCTATGTGGCTCAGAATGATGATGAGGTGACGATCAGAACCGGCTCGGTGCCGGTGGATGATATGACCTTCCGGCATACTGTTCAGAAGCCCGGTATCAAGCCCGGTTCCATGACTGTGACGTATATTTCATCCGGTGGTAATAAAACCCTGACTGATCAGGGCAATGGCCTGCTGACGGGCGATGGCAGCGGCGCTATTCATTACGCTCCCGGCGAGCTGAGTTTTAAGCTGGACAACCTGCCTGACAGCGGAACCGAAATACAGCTGACTTATGAAGAAGGCACCAGTGCTGGTGGCGAGGTCATTGTTACGGTGGATGATCTGGGCGTAATGAGCGGCACCATACCCGGAGCCCCTTTATTGCCCGGTTCTATCCAGCTGCAATTTCTGGTTAAGCAGCTGTCCAATGTACCCAACGGTGCAAGACTTGAAGATGATTGGACAACCTG